>URMA01000019.1 GCA_900548875.1 uncultured Porphyromonadaceae bacterium
TACCGGCTCACGACAGCCGCGACTATGCTTTTGCCCGTCATTTCAATTTGCCTATCATTCCTTTGATTGAAGGATGCGACGTTTCGGAAGAAAGTTTCGATGCGAAGGAAGGCAAAATGATCAATTCAAAGAGCGACGAACTTGATTTGAACGGAATGGAAGTGAAAGAAGCCATTGCCGCTACGAAGAAATTCATTGAAAAGAAGGGTATTGGCAAGGTGAAAGTAAACTATCGTTTGCGTGATGCCATTTTCAGCCGTCAGCGCTATTGGGGTGAACCGTTCCCTGTATATTATAAAGATGGTATTCCTTACACTTTGGACGAAAGCAAATTGCCTTTGGAATTGCCGGAAGTGGACAAGTTCCTTCCTACGGAAACAGGCGAGCCTCCATTGGGACGTGCAAAGAACTGGAAAACACCGGAAGGCTATCCTTACGAACTTTGCACAATGCCGGGTTTTGCAGGTTCTTCAGCTTATTATTTGCGCTATATGGACCCGCACAATGAAAATGCTCTTGTTTCAAAAGAAGCTGACGAATACTGGCGTAATGTAGACCTCTATATTGGTGGTACGGAACATGCTACAGGTCACTTGATTTACAGCCGTTTCTGGAACAAGTTCCTTTTTGATTTGGGCGTTGTATGCGAAGAAGAGCCGTTCAAGAAACTGATCAATCAAGGTATGATTCAAGGTCGTTCCAACTTCGTATATCGCATAAAGGATACAAACACTTTTGTTTCCTACAACTTGAAAAAAGATTACGATACGACTCCTATTCATGTGGATGTAAACATCGTAAGCAATGATGTGCTTGATTTGGAAAAATTCAAGCAGTGGCGTCCGGAATTCAATAATGCCGAATTTATCCTTGAAAACGGCAAATATATTTGCGGATGGGCTATTGAAAAGATGTCAAAGTCGATGTTCAATGTCGTTAATCCGGATGACATTGTGGAAAATTACGGTGCAGACACGTTGCGACTTTACGAAATGTTCCTCGGACCGTTGGAACAGAGCAAGCCTTGGGATACGAACGGTATTGACGGTGTGAACCGCTTTATCAAGAAATTTTGGTCACTGTTCTACAAGAACGGCAAATTGGTGCTGACTGATGACAAGCCTTCGGCTGAAGCTTTGAAATCTGTTCACAAACTGATTAAGAAGGTTACATGGGATATCGAACACTTCTCGTACAATACTTCTATCAGTGCATTTATGATTTGTGTTAATGAATTGACATCCATGAAATGTAACTCAAAGGCTGCTTTGAGTGACGTGGTTGTATTGATTGCACCGTTTGCACCTCACTTGGCAGAAGAACTGTGGCATGTGCTGGGCAATGAAACAACGGTTTGTGATGCCAAATGGCCGAAATATAATGAAGAATATTTGGTTGAGGCAACTGTAACCTACGCTGTTTCATTCAACGGTAAGGCCCGTTTCAATATGGAAGTGGCTAACGGTACGAGCAAGGAAGATGTTGAAAAGATGGCATTGGCTAATCCTAATTCCGCAAAATGGATTGAAGGAAAGACTCCTAAAAAGGTCATTGTGGTGCCTAATAAAATTGTTAACATCGTTTTATAATGAAATAAAAAGGTAGGCAACTACGTTTTTTATTAGAACTTAAATAGTAAAAGATGAAGAATATTGTATTTGCGACTAATAATAAAAATAAATTGAGAGAAATTAGAGATATTGTTGGTAGTAGATACAATATTCTCAGTCTTTCTGATATAAATTGTCATGAAGACATACCGGAAACAGCCGATACAATCGAAGGCAATGCATTGTTGAAAGCCCGTTTTGTAAAAGAAAAATATGGCTATGACTGTTTTGCTGACGATACAGGTCTGGAAGTGGAAGCTCTTGACAACCGTCCGGGTGTTTATTCGGCCAGGTTTGCAGGAGAAGAATGCAATTCCGAGAAAAATATTGACAAGTTGCTGTCGGAATTAAAGGGTATAGAAAACAGGAAAGCCCGTTTCCGTACGGTAATAGCTTTGCTAAAAGGGGAAAAAGAAGAGGAATTTGAAGGGGTAATTTACGGTAACATTTCACACGAACGCCATGGAGAGGGCGGTTTTGGTTATGATAAGGTGTTCGTGCCTGAAAACTATGATAGAACATTTGCAGAAATGCTTCCTGAAGAAAAAAATTCTATAAGCCATCGTGCAAAAGCTACAAGACTATTGATTGAATTTTTAAATAAAGAAAAATGATAAAGAAGCTGAATATTATACTTGTTTTCATTTTATTGTTAGCATTCAATGCCAATTCTCAGTTGCAGGTAGGCGATTGGAAAATGTATCAAGTGTTTTCCGGTTTGAACTTGCAAAATATTGTTGATACCGGCGATATCATTTATTATTTGTCTGATGGATGGCTGTATTCCTACGATAAGAAAAATGATGAAACGGTATATTATAATAAACGCAATGACTTGTCGGATTATAACATTACCAACATGTTTTATAACTACGACAAGAAATATTTGTTGGTAGTATATGATAATTCCAACATGGATTTAATATATGACAGCGGTAGGATCGTCAACATCCCGGATTTGAAAAATACGATTGTGACGGGTTCGAAAGCTATCAATAGTGCCGACTTTTCAGGTAATTATATATATGTGGCTACAGACTTTGGATATATGGTTGTGGACGATGAAAAATATCTGATAAAGGAATCGTTCAACTATGGAAAGGCATTCACTTCCATGGTGGCTACCAGTCAATATATTTTTGCGAGCTGTAACAACAAAGTATATGTTTCAGCCTTGAATGACAATCATTTCGATTTTTCTGTATTTAAGGAAACAAACTTTAAACAGGATGCTTATATACAGAAAATAGATGAAAATCGTTTTTTCTTCCGTGGAGGTTGGCTATATAAAATATCTTTCAGCCAGGATCCTACAAGTTTGTCAATTGTCACTCTTGAACAGAGTACATCTCAGTTGCTGACGAAAAGTAAAACAGGATACTTGGCATCCTTCAAGAATTTCTATATGCCTTTGGACGAACAGGGTAATGCAACGAAGGATGAACAAAACAGTACTATAAAAATAAATCTGCCAGCAGATTTTGAAGGCAGTCTGATTGCTTCTATGGAAACCGACGGCTCTGTTTGGGGTGTTGATAAAAACGGATTGAAGCAATTTAAGATTGAAAACGGATCGATTGAATATTTAAGGGAAAACTACCGTCCGAATGCTTCGTCAGTCAATGACCCTTATTACATGAAATACGCCAATAATCGTTTGTATGTAATGAATTCGGGTCTAAATGGTAGAAATGAAGGAACAAAAGGAAGTGGATTTGATATTTGTATTTCTACTCTACAGAATGACGTTTGGAGTAATTTGTCACCAACTTCTGCACCAAATTTCATTAACAGCAATTCAAAAAACAAATTGACAGATCCTTATTCGTTGTCAGTTGATCCTGAAGATCCCGATGCCATTTGGTTTGGTACATGGTGGGAAGGTATTGTATGTGTAAAGAACAACGAGATAATTCAAAAATTCGATACAAAAAATTCACCGATGCTGATGAACTATATCTGTAATATTCCGGCGATGGCTTTCGATAAGAATAACAATTTATGGGCAGTTCATTATTCACTTGAATCGGGTTATCCGCGACTGATGGTTTTGCCTGCGGATAAGAGATTTTCTGCAGATGTACAGAAATCGGATTGGGTAGTATATGAAGATTTAAGTAATGTAAGCACTGCAAAGCGAAGCATTATTAATGTTTTCAGCAATAATATTGTATATTTTACTGATGGTCTCAACAGTCCTACGTTAGTAGCAATAGACAATAAGGGAACATTAGATAAAATAGATGATAAAAAAATTACGATCACAAGTTTTGTTGACCAGGACGGTAAAACTGTAAATCCGCAGTTTTTTTATAATTTTAAAGAAGATAAAAACGGTAAAATCTGGGTTTGCATGGGTTCTGGTGTAGGTACTATTTCGAAGGCCGATTTGGTGTTTGGCAATAATTTTTATATTAATCGAGTAAAAGTACCGCGAAACGATGGTACCAATTTGGCTGACTATTTGTTGGACGGTTTGTGTGTCACTTGTATGGCTGTTGACGGCGCCAACAGAAAATGGTTTGGAACGACTACTTCGGGCGTATATCTGGTAAATGAGGACGGCACTGAAATATTGGAACATTTTACATCGGAAAACAGCTATTTGCCGGACGATAATATCTTGTCGATCGCTTGCAGCGATGATAGTAACATCGTTTATTTTGGAACTTCAAAAGGTACGGTAGCTTATAGTAGCGACGCTGTTCCTTCGGAAGATAATTTCAACAATGTATATGCTTATCCGAATCCTGTTCGTCCTGACTATACAGGCTATATTACGATTACCGGATTAATGGATAATTCTCTGGTTAAAATTGCCGATTCTGCAGGAAATGTGGTATTTTCGACAACTTCCAACGGTGGTATGGTGGTATGGGACGGATGTAATATGAACGGAAAACGTGTCAATACCGGCGTTTACTTTGTATTGGCATCGCAAACCGACGGAAGCAACAAGAACGGTTGTGTGACGAAAATTATGATTGTAAGATAATTTGTTGGACATTACTATAATGCACTGAAAATTGATATGCTGTTGTACAAGTTTTAAAGACTTGGAAGCTGTGTCAATTTTCAGTGTATTTTTATTTTTTAGGAGATAAAATACAGAATTAGGTCAAGTAAAATGTATCTTTGCACTATATAAGAAGTTAGAAAGAATGAACATAGCATTAATTGGATATGGCAAGATGGGCAGAACCATCGAAGAAATTGCGATAGCACGCGGTCATAAGATTGTTTGCAAGATTGATGTCGACAATCAGGATGACTTTGACAGCGATGCTTTTCGCAGTGCCGATGTGGCAATAGAATTTACTACACCGAAAACGGCAGTCGAAAACTATCGCCGTGCCTTCGGACAGGGCGTGGCTGTAGTTTCGGGTACAACCGGATGGCTTGACAGAGTCGATGAAGTGAAACGCTGCTGTGAGCAAAATAATGCTACGTTCTTCTATTCGTCAAATTTCAGTATAGGTGTGAACATTTTCTTTGCTCTGAACAAATATTTGGCAAAAATAATGAATGGTTTTGAGCAGTATGACGTGTCGATGAAAGAAATTCATCACATTCATAAACTCGATCATCCAAGTGGTACGGCTATTACTTTGGCTGAAGGTATCATACAGAATTTGGACAGAAAAACCGGATGGGCGGAAAATTCTGACAATGCTGAAATTGTCAATATTACAGCCGAACGTGTAGGGGAGGTTCCCGGTACGCACATCATTGAGTATCGTTCGGATGTCGATTGCATCAAAATAGAGCACGAAGCCTTTTCTCGTCGTGGTTTTGCCTTGGGAGCTGTCGTTGCTGCCGAATGGGTAAAGGGAAAGAAAGGCTGGTTCACGATGAACGATATGATGAATCTTTAGAAAAAAATTCACGATGGAAAAAAATAGCAGCAAGTCATTTAAGGAAAGAATTGAAAAAGTAAAGACTACCCGCTGGATACGTTTTGCGGTAGTTTCTTTGATATTTTTCTTTTGGGTAATATGGTTGAACAACTATTGGGTACTGCTTGTCTATCCTCTGTTGTTTGATATATACATTACATTGTATATTCCTTGGAACTGGTGGAAAAAGTCGAAAAACAAGACGGTCCGCACGGTGATGAGCTGGGTGGATTCTATCGTATATGCTCTGATTCTGGTATATTTTATTTTTGCTTTCGTAGGACAGAATTATAAAATTCCGTCTTCTTCTTTGGAAAAGACTTTGCTGGTCGGCGACTATCTTTGGGTAAACAAGATGTGCTATGGTCCGCGTGTACCGCAGACTCCACTGCATTTTCCGCTGGTACAGAACACTTTTCCCATTATCAATACAAAGAGCTATTTCGATAAACCACAGTTCAAATACCATCGTTTGAAAGGTGTGCGCAACATTGAAAGGTATGATATCGTTGTGTTCAACTATCCGGCTGGCGACACAATCGTATTTAATGTGCAGAATCCTGATTACTATACGATTTGCTACAAAATTGGTGAAGAACTTATTGGCCAGAATGGAAATTCCCTTACAAAGGGAAGTTATGAATACGGTCAGCGTTGTCTTGCCATTGGACGTGAATACGTAAAGTTAGAGAAGGAGCGTTTTGGAGATATCATCTATCGTCCTGTAGATCGTCGTGAGAATTATGTGAAACGTGCCATCGGTTTGCCGGGCGACTATATGAAGATTGTCGACAATGTTTTCTATATCAATGGTGAACCATTGAAAGAACCTGAAAATGTTCAGTTTAACTATTTTATCCGTACCAACGGAACGCAGATTACGGATGCCGTGTGGGAAGAAGCCGGCATCAGCGTTGCCGACCGAAGCTATCAACCGCAGAACATCGACTATTTTGGCAAGCAGAATCTCGTATATGCCGTGCCTCTGACATATTCAATGGTAAAATATTTTGAGGCATTGCCCTATGTGGAAGAAGTGGAACGTGTGCCGGCCATGGAAGTTTTGCCGGTGTATCCTATTGTAAAGGATTACGGATGGACACGGGCCAACTATGCCGTTAATTTAGAAAAAGGTCTTTGGATTCCTAAAAAAGGCTGTTCGTTGGAGTTGAACATGTATAATCTGCCTATATATGAACGTGCCATCAAAAATTATGAAGGCAATGACCTGCAGGTGCACGACGGCAAGATTTATATCAACGGAAAAGAAACTACACGCTATACGTTCAAGATGGACTACTACTGGATGGTGGGCGACAATCGTGACAATTCGGCAGATTCGCGTTATTGGGGATTTGTTCCAGAAGACCATATTGTCGGAACTCCTATGTTTGTCATCATCTCCATTGACAGCGACAAAGGTTTCTTCAGTGGTTTCCGCTGGAACCGTATGTTCAAGGATGCTAATCCCGACAAATAATGGCTGAACCGACAGCCATATTCAGTCTACGTTATGCTGGCAGTGTAGGTTACTATGCTGCCATGCTTCGTTTCGGTTCCATTGTTTTGGATACGGAGGAAAGATTCTGTAAGAGAAACAAAAGTCTGAACCGTATGGATATTGTCGGTCCAAATGGTCCGCAGTCGTTGTCCATGCCCTTGGCAAAACCTAACAGTTCGCAGAAAGTAAGCGAAATAGTTATTTCAGAACATGGCAACTGGCGACATAATCATTGGGGGGCACTTTTTTCCGCCTACGGGCGTACGCCTTTTTTCGATTACTTTGCCGACGACTTGAAACAGTTGTACCAAAGTGACATAACAACGGTCGGCGAATTCAATTTGAAACTGCATCACCTGATTGTAGATTTTCTTGATTTGCCGTTAGAAACGACAGTTGCCGACGGCAGTAACGACTATGCTGCCTTGCATGATTTCCGTGACCGCAGGCAGATTGATTTTAGTGGATATTCTCTTCCTTCCTATTATCAGATTTGGAGCGACAAGCAGGGCTTTATTCCCAATCTGAGCATACTTGACCTTCTCTTCAACGAAGGCCGTCAGGCTGTCTGCTATTTTTTCGCCAGCAGATAAAAAGCACAGTAATAATCCAATTTTTAGAAATACGTTCCGCCCCAATTGGCGCGGTCGAGGTTGCGGTAGCTGATGGCTTCCTGGATGTGGTGCATCTGCACGTTTTCCGAACCGTCCAGATCGGCAATCGTGCGGGCTACGCGCAGGATGCGGTCGTAGGCACGTGCCGACATGTTCAGGCGGGTCATGGCTTCTTTCAGCCGTTCAAGTCCTTTTTCGTCGGGTTGAGCATATTCGTGAAGCAGGCGTGTGGTCATCTGCGCGTTGCAGTGCACATTGGGAATGCCTGCATAGCGGCGTGTCTGTATTTCGCGTGCCTTGATGACACGTTCGCGTATCGTTTCGCTGCTCTCGGCCGGTACGTTCGATGAAATTTCGTCGAATTCCACCGGAGCAACTTCCACCTGCAGGTCAATACGGTCGAGAAGCGGGCCGGATATGCGGTTTAGATAACGCTGTACGGCTCCCGGCGGACAGATGCATTTCTTTTTCGGATGATTGTAGTAACCGCATGGGCAGGGATTCATTGAGGCTACCAGCATGAAGCCTGCCGGATAGTCGACGGTGTATTTGGCGCGCGATACGGTGATATGACGGTCTTCCAACGGTTGGCGCATCACCTCCAGTACCTGTCTTGAAAATTCGGGAAACTCGTCCAGAAAAAGTATTCCGTTATGTGCAAGGCTGATTTCGCCCGGCATGGGATAGGAACCGCCGCCGACAAGCGCGACGGGCGAGATGGTGTGGTGCGGAGAGCGGAATGGACGCTGTGTGAGGAGCATGGAGCCGCGTTCGAGTTTCCCGGCTACGGAATGTATCTTGGTTGTTTCCAGTGCTTCCTGAAGCGTCAGAGGAGGCAATATGGTAGGCAGACGTTTGGCCATCATTGATTTTCCCGAACCAGGCGAGCCTATCAGCAGAATGTTGTGGCCGCCTGCACATGCCACTTCAAAGGCACGTTTCACATTTTCCTGCCCTTTCACTTCCGAAAAGTCTACGTCAAAATGGTTGATTTGACGGCGGAACATTTCGCGTGTGTCGATTTCCGTTGGCTGGAGTTCCTGTGTGCCGTTGAGGAAACCTACCACTTCCATCATATTGTCGATACCATAGACCTTCAGTCGGTTGACAACAGCCGCTTCCATTACGTTGGCTTTCGGTACGAAAAGGGCTTCCAATCCGTCCTCCCGAGCCTTGATAGCCATAGGCAGTATTCCTTTTACCGGCAATACGGAACCGTCGAGCGACAGTTCACCCATCAGCATGTAGCGGGAAAGTTTATCAGATTTTACCTGTTCGTCGGCGGCAAGAATGCCGATGGCTATAGGCAGATCGTAGGCTGTTCCTTCCTTTTTCAAGTCGGCCGGCGACATGTTGATGACAATTTTCTTGTGAGGAAAAGTCAGTCCGTTCAGCTTTATTGCCGACATGATGCGCTGGTAGCTTTCCTTGACAGCCGTGTCGGGAAGTCCTACCATATAGGTGCTGAAACCTTTCTCAACCGATACTTCAATCATTACCGGAAGAGCATCAATGCCTTGTACGGCAGCGGCGTTTACTTTGACTAACATAAGGCTAACGGTTTGTGTTGTTATGGTATAAATGAATAAAAAGAAAAGGGAAATGGCAGTTTCCTGATTCTATTACTTGCTCTGAATGGTTGATTCAGCTTCTTTGCAGGCTTCTTCCACATTCACTCCCCGATACAGCTGTGTGCCGGTCGAGTCAGTTAGGATGAAGTATTTCGGTGCGGAAATATTAAGGTCGGCAATGGTTTTGTCAACCGGACCGCCAACGGCAACATAGTGTTTCCACATGACAGAATCGCGTGCCACTATTCTTCCCCATCCAAATGTGTCAGGCTTTATGGAAATGTCTATAATTCGAATGTTTCCTTTTCCTACATTCTTTTCAAGTCGTTTCAGTTGGCTGACGATGCTGTCGCGTTTCGTGTTGCTTTCTTTCCAGAAATAATAAAGCGACAGTTTCGCTTCGTTGCTTTGCACGGTTTCCAGTGAATCCTTGCTGTTGCGCAAGTTGAGCACTGTCAGAGGTTTCTGTTTTTCGATGTCGCGGAGCAGCAGGTCGTTGTAGAGTATGGTCAGCTGTTCGGGGCGAGCCTTCTCGTCGATTGATTCAAACAGTTTCCGAGCCTCTTCCGAACGGATATCCGAATAGTCGCAAGTGAGCAGCAGTGTACTTACCACATTTTCCGGATTCGCCTTGATGAATTCGGCGATTGCTTGGTCAATTTTTTCTGAATTTTTAGCCTTGAAGTCGGAGGCATGCGCCACAATGAATGCATTCCATTCTTCGCTTTCCTTGTTGCCTTTTGTCGTTACGTTGTAATTGTCCTTCAGTTGGCCTTCTACTGTGATGGTCTGGCCATTTTTAACGGCAAAGTGGGTGATGAACCTCATTTGCGAGGAATATACATATACGACAGTCAGTTCGTCCGATGAGCCTATCAGGGTAAATGTGCCGTCGACAGTCGGCATCCACTGTGTGTGGATGGCATCGCCCGAAACATAAACAAAACGCAGGTTCTGGGTTCCAGCATCGCTGAATTTTCCTTCTACTTTAAATTCTTTGCTCGTGCACGACACGGCAAAAAGGGTCATCAGAAATATGACTGACAGAAAAAAGATATTCTTCATATTATTTTTTTGACAGATATAGAAACAAAAATACATTTTTACCATTAAAGGAGCAAATTATAAGACTATATTTAATGGAAGGATACGATTAATTGTGAATAAATTTCGTATTTTTGCGGCGTATGCATCGCTATATTCTCATATTGATTTACACAATTCTGTCGTTTGGGATTCCTGTCTGTGCACAGATAGTCAATATGACTGCAGAAGAAAAACTGGAGGCCGACAGTATTCGTCGGGCTTTGGACAACGGACCGTATTTCACTTTATATAAGGATAATTATTTTATCGTCGGAACAACCATTGGCGATAAACCTACGGCAACTAATTCGGACGTGAAATTTCAAGTCAGCATTGCACAACGGCTTACAAAGAGTACGTTGCCGTTCAACACGTACCTCTATCTCTTCTATACGCAAAAATGTATGTGGAACGTGTTTGAAAATTCCTTGCCGATGCGCGATTTCAACTTTAACCCTGGTATCGGTCTGGCGAAGCATCTTTTTGTGAAAAACCGCTACGTGGGCAAGGTTACGTTGATGCTTGAACACGAGTCAAACGGCAGGGACGGTATCGAGTCACGCAGCTGGAACAAGGTGTCTTTGGCCGGCAATGTTTTCATCGATCCGAATTTCATGGTCCACGGCAAGATTTGGATTCCTATCATTGACGGGCAGAACAATCAGGACATTCTGTACTATAGCGGTATATATCAGGTAGGTACTACCTACACGACTCCCAACAAGCGCTTCGGGTTTGCGCTGACGATGGTGAAGCGTAAGGGATGGAATTTCAAGTATAATACCATATGGGAGGTGAACTATCGTCTTTTCAAGGATGAAAACCAGTTCCTGTTTCTGCAATACTATAACGGTTACGGCGAAAATCTGCTCGACTACAACCAGTACCATTCCCGCCTGCGTATAGGTCTGGTTATCAAGCCGCAGCTTTTCAGCGAATTTTAGGGAATAGAACTATTTTTATACGTTTTTGGCTTTTTTCAACTATTTGTATTATGTTTGCATAAATAAAGCAAGGAAGAATAATGTTTATGAATAATATGGGTGCATTATATAGTAAGACTGTGAAAACAATTTCTTGTCTGCCTGTTCTTTTGGTTATTGCTCTGACGGGCATGATGGTTTCGTCGTGCGATATAACTTATGTGGATGACGGAATTTACCTGCATGAACTTGTGGGTAATTGGGAGTTGTATGAGTACGACGGATATCCCGTTGGCCGCTATGATGTGGACTATTATAACTTTTACGACAACGGCGACGGCTATTACTGCTATTACGATAATCGTGGAAATCTTGTTACGGAACCTTTCACGTGGAGCACCGGCTACGGGCGTGAACTGTATATTGAATATGCCAATTCCTATCTTGGTTGGGTGTCCTGCTATTATGAACGCCGGGGAAATTACCTGTATTTTTCGGAATATCGTGATTTCAGAAACTATAATGTCTATAGAGTAGCTTATTAACCAGTTAAAAATAAAAACTAAAGATTATGACAAAACGAAATTTGTGGGCGACACTCATGTCTGTTTTCGTGATGAGCCTGCTGTTGGTGTCCTGTGCCGAGGATGCTGCCGATTCTCCGCTGGTCGGACGTTGGGAAATGATTAAGTCGAACGGTTCGCCGGTGGCTCAGGAAAATGTGGAATATTTCACATTCTATTCTACGGGCAGTGGTTCGCGTGAATATATGGACGGCAATGTAATGCGGAGCGATTCTTTTGAATGGTCCTCCTTTTCGGGCGATTATGTGGAAATCAATTATTACGACGGTACTTTCATGTCCTACTATTATCGTTTCAACGGCAATAATCTCGAACTGTCGGAAAACAGTAATTTCGGACATTTCAATACGTTTGCACGGCGATAGTTACCGTTCGAGTCCAAACAGTATACGGCAGGCATTCGTGCTTGCCGTTTTTTTTATGCTTTCGGGAGTGGTGTTGCGTGCGGCGGCAATGTTTTCTATGATTTTGTTGATATCCGTATGTGCTTCGTCGGTTTCTATCAGCAGTTGTGAGTCGGGAATGCTGAGCAGTGCCTGCTTGTTCCATTTTTCTCCGAATGAAAGGCCAATGCCTTTCGACAGCAGCGCCGATGCCGTCGTCGCATTTCCTCGAAAACCGTGTATAATCCAGGGCATTGACGGACGAAGCTGCTTTTTGTAATAAAGTATGCGGTCAAATGTCCGTACGGCGTGCAGCACCATCGGTTTTTTGAATGATTCTGACAGTTGGCAGTGTCTTGCAAATATTTCTTCCTGTATGCTCATTTCAGCGCCTTGCAGCCTGTCCAGACCGGTTTCTCCAATAGCAAGTACTTGCGGATGCGACAGTGCTTTTTCCAATAGGCTGAAAAGCCCGGAGATGTTTTCGGCGGCAGAATCCCACGGATGTATCCCGACGGAATAGAAAAGTCCGTCCTTCGGCAGGAATTTGTCGGGGCTGACGCTGATAAGGGCTTCTCTGCTGTCTTCTTTATGAGTATGGATATCAATAATCATGGTACAGGGTCATAGCCGCTTCCTCCCCACGGATTGCACCGCAGAATGCGTTTTACGGCCAGCCACAGCCCTTTTATCGGTCCGTGCTTGCGCAGGGCTTCAATGGCATATTCGCTGCAGGTAGGCGTAAATCGGCACGCAGGCGGAAACAGCGGCGAAATGCACATTCTGTAAAACTTGATGGGGATGATAAGCAGAGTTGTAAGCAGTTTCTTCATAGAGAACTTGCGCTTTGTTCGTCTTCTTTACTGCCGACGGCTGTTGCGAGAATATCCAGCAGTTTGGTCATTTTCCGTTCAATGCGGGCATAGTCGTCAGCGTCCTTGTGCATATAGATGAATGCAATGTCGATTTTCTTTCCGCTTTCAAGAAGTGCAGGAAGAAAACATTGTCTGTTGAGACGGTAGGCCTCCCGTATTCTCCGCCGCAAAAGTACACGTCCCACAGCCTTGCGGATTTTCTTTTTGGGGATGGTAATCATGAATTGGGCTGGCGCACCGTAGGAACGGTCAGAAATCTGATACACCATCCGGAGGGGATAGGCTACAGCTGAAGTGCCGGAGGCGAACAGCTTGTCAACAGCTGTCCGACTGCATAGTTTTTCTGCTTTCCGTAAACTAAATTCCGACATATCTTTTCGTTCTTTTTAATTAACAAGAAACTCACCTTGCCGCCTGAATATAACGGAGAAACAAGGTGAGGTTTTATATTTTTTCTGCCTGTCGGCAAAAGTGGCAATCCTATTTTTTCTTTGCCTGTGCCTTCAAAAACGCATCGAGCGCAGCTGTCATTGACGGAGCATTTGCCGTCGGAGCTTCCAGGTCAAGACGGAAACCGGCATCAGTGATTGCTTTGGCGGTAGATGCGCCGAAACAGCCGATTTTGATGTCGCCCTGTTCGAAGTTCGGGAAATTCTTTTGCAGGGACTTGATACCTGAAGGGCTGAAGAAAAGCAGCATGTCGTAGTCGAACGGTTCGCCTTCCTGGAAGTCGTTGCTGACCGTACGGTACATGATGGCGCGTGAGAAATTGATTTTGTTCTTCTCAAGAACCGTAGCGTCTTCAATTTTGTTGGCCTCAGATACCACATAGAGATACTTGTCCGACAAGTGTTTCTGCATCTGTGGAATCAAATCGTCCAATTTACCCGATTTTCCGAAAAATATTTTGCGTTTTCTGTAGACGATATATTTTTGCAGGTACAGTGCGATGGATTCTGTCGTACAGAAGTACTTCATTGTTTCCGGCACGTTGAACCTTGTTTCTTCTGCTATTCTGAAAAAATGGTCGATGGCAGCCTTGGCTGTAAAAATGACTGCAGTATGTTCCGGCAGCGAAACTTTCAGTTGGCGGAACTCTTTTGACGATAAACCTTCAACCTTGATAAAAGGGCGAAAAACAATCTCAACCCCATATTTTTCGGCAATGTCGAAATATGGCGACTTGTCTGAAGAAGGTTTTGGCTGAGAAACTAATATCTTGTTGATTTTCACTTTGGGCTGATTTCTAATAAGTTAAAGATAATAATTGTTATTTTACAGAAAATTAACAATAGCGATATTTCTACGCCGCAAAGGTACAAAATAAAATAGACGAGATGAAACATTTTGTTGAAAAAAATCCTAAAACTTTTCATTAAAAATGCCATTCTTGCGATAGCATATAAACTAACGGAAAGCAAAAGCATTAAACTATTAAGTTCAGGCATGAAAAGCATGATGACGGCTACGGGCGTGAGCAGCAGGCCCATCAGCGACTGCGAGGCGTTGAATCCCTGTGTCCATAGGGAGGTGTTTTTGGTGTTGGAAAAGGTGTAGCCAAGATAGCGTAAAATGAGCAGTTGGAGAATATAGTAGATACCGGCACCCGCCACGGTCAGCGCCACTCCTTGCGAGACATTTCTGCTGAGACTGCCCGGAAAAAAGTGTTCGATGCCATAGAATAGGATGATTCCTTCAACGATAATGGTGAGCAGGATGAGAGCCACCATGACGAGCGTTTCGCTGATGGTGTGGTCGTCGAGGTGGTTCTCGGTCCGTTTGACCGACCATACGTTGGTGAGCATGGTGTTGAAATATTTCCACCCTTTTTTGTAGCTGAAAGCCACCAGCAGAAACGACAACATCAGCAGGACGAGTGTACCCGATGTCTTGACTGGCGTCAGTTGATAGTATTCGGGCTCTTTTCCGACAACGCTTGTTGCAACCGGATAGTCGGACAGCTGTTTTTCCGTACGTCCGTCAAGAACCAGCGTGTCGGTCAGACCGTTGGGAAAAGCCGGCGCATAGTAAGCCGTTCCCGTGCTGTCGGTAGGGATGCTGTCGTGTGGGGCAGGATTTGCCGTTATGTTCAGTTGTTTTTGTGGCATCGGCTTATTTTGCATATTTTGATTCTGCTTCCTGTTCGTCGGCCGGAAGTTGTTCCAATAGGTTAAGTGCCTCTTCGGCTGTGTTGGCTATGTGCCAGAGAGTGCGGTGCGACTGTTTCATGAAGTGCTGGTCAACGGCATGGTTGAGCATCGCTATCAGATGGTTGAAATAGCCGTCCACATTGAGTATGATAATCGGTTTGGAATAGAGTCCGAGCTGTTTCCATGTGATGATTTCGAGCAGTTCCTCGAGAGTACCGCAACCGCCGGGCAGAGCGATGACGGCATCGGAAAGGCGCGCCATTGTCTGTTTGCGGATGTGGATGTCGGGTGTTATGACAGTTTCCGACAAATGCGGATGACTCCAGCCCCGATCCACCATGAACTGCGGAATGACGCCGATTACTTTCCCGCCGGCCGAAAGGGCGCTGTCGGTCAGTCGTCCCATCAGTCCTTCGCGTCCGGCACCGCAGATGCAGTCGATTCCCTTTTCGGCAAGAAGCACGCCCAAGCGTTCGGCGGCATCGAAATAGATTTGGCTAATGTCGCGGCTTGATGCGCAGTAGATGCATATTTTTTTTCTTTGCGTCATAGGAATCTGGATTTAGTTTTGCAAAAGTACGGATTTATTGCCGACTTGCCGCAACAAAAAATGAGAAACCGTGGGATGTTTCTCATTTTTAATTTTTCTGTGGCAGGACCGTTAGAGCCAGCCGTTGGTTTTATACCAGTCGATGGTTTCCTTCAAGCCTTCTTCCAGACTGTATTTCGGATGGAAGCCGAAATCGGACTTTGCCAACGATGTGTCGCAGGTCCAGTTGCGTTGTTTCAGAATTTTGAACTTGTCGCGGTTCAGCGTGCTTACCGTCATTCGTGCCACGGCTACCTTTTCTGCTATGGTGCAGGCTATTTTCAGCATCCATATCGGAACAATGACCGGCAATACGAATTTCTTGCCCAACAGCGATTTGACGATGTTGCGGAATTCCTTTTGCGAGTAAATGCCGTTGTCGGCAATCAGGTAGGATTTGCGGCGCACGCCCGATTCGAGAGCGTCGAACACGGCTGCCACAAGGTCCTTGACATAGATGAAAGTAAGTGTCTGGCGACGGAAACCTACGCTGAAGTCAAATCCTTTGGCTATGGATTTTATCATCAGGTAATAGTCGCCTTCGCGCGGGCCATAGACACCGGTCGGGCGGAAAGCGATGTAGGGAATGTCGCTTTGCATTTGCAGATAGGTTTCCGACTTGAGTTTGGAGAGCCCGTATTTCGTGTTGGGCATAGGTATCATCCGTTCGGTGAACGGCGTGTAGTTCTTTTCGTCGCCTACACCCATCACTCCCATTGTGCTCATCATCAGAAATCCTTCCGGAATAGCATCAATCGTGCGCAGTGCTTCGATGAAGCGTTTCAGATATTCGTGGTTGATGGTGTTGAAGTCCGCAAAGTTGGCGCATTTCGTGGCGCCCAGATTGTGGACAATGTAGTCCCATTTTCCTTGTTCCGCTACAACCGTGCGCAGTGCCGCCGTCAATTTACCGGCATCGGTAAAATCCAGTTCGATGAAATGAATTCTGCTGTCTATCAAATATTTGCGTGAAGTAGTGGCGCGTACGGCCGCCCATACGTCATAACCTCTTTTAAGAGCTTCTTCTACGATGAAACCGCCGATAAATCCTCCGGCGCCGGTTACCAAAACTTTTTTTGTCATTTTCTTGTGTTTGAATTTGTGCCGGACAACTTCCGACAGATTGCAAAGATAGAAAATTATTGAATGATGAGAACGGTGAAAAGAAGTTGAAATGGTGGTTTTTACTGGTAAATTAGTCGTAAAAGCAAAACCTCCTGCCTTTTGAGAGGAAGGAGGTGATGGCGTAAGTCGATTGTTGTCTTTCTTATTTCAGTTCGATGTCGGTGACGATGGGGCGGTGGTCGGAGGCCATGCGTTCGTCAACAACTTTAAATACTTTTGTTTTAATGGATTTTTGGTGACGGTTGTCAACCGCTATATAGTCGATGCAGCGGTCGGGCTTGTCGGCGGGGAAGGTGAACAGCTTCGTGTTGTTCAGCGGACGGAAATATTCCTTTATGTTTTCCATCGGCTTGGAGTCGGGAGTCATGTTCCAGTCGCCGGCGAGGAATACGGGCTTGTTCCATTTGGCGGCTTCTTCACCCAGTATGTCGGCCGAAGTCATGCGGTCGGCTTCCGTGAGCGACAGATGGGCACATATCACCACATAGTCCTTGAATTCGGCAACAAGCATGGTGCGTGCTTCTTCTGTTCCGGGCAGTGGTCGGCTTGTCAGGCTCAGCGGTTCTTCACGGCTCAGCAGACCGATGCCGTAGGAACCTCCGGCAAAATCGATGGCACGCGAAAAATAGTGGCGCATGCCTGTCTGTTTGCCAAGTTCCAGCATCACGTCAGCCCCTTTGCTGCGGGTTGTCACGCTGTCGGCTTCCTGTATGGCAACTACGTCGGGTTTTACGTTGTTGATGACGTCGGAAATACGTGTATAGTCGGTAATGCGGTCCATGCCGATACCGTTGTGAATGTTATAGCTCATCAGTCGCAGTGTGCTGTTCTGGGCCGTAGCAGTCAGAGCAAACAGCGACAATGCGAGCCATGCGAAAAGATGTTTCATTTGGATTGTTCGTAGTTTTGTAGCGTTTTTTTCAGCTGGTCGACAATGATGGCCTTCAGTTCGACGGGAGATATGACCGTAATGGAGTCGCCGTGTGACAGCAGTTCCTGCACGAAGTCGTAGGTGATGAACATGCGGTAGTAGAACAGCGAGTAGCCGTCGTATATTTCCTCACGCTGTGAATGGTGAAGCGGCAGGGCACGGAAATATTTTGCCTGTTCGCTCTTTACGCGGAGCACGATGTCCTTCACTTCCGAACCGCTGGTGATGATGCCGAAATAGTTGCGGAAAAAGTCGTTAACGCGCAAATCGGGCATCAGGAACGTCTCATCGGTAATGCTGATGTCGTTGAAACGGTCCAGCGAATAGGTCTTGATTTTCTTGTCGGCCGTATTATAGCCGATTACATACCACCGTTGCTTGAAAATCCGCACGAAATAAGGTTCAAGCACAATTCCGTCGGTAGCATTGACACGATAGAACGGCGTGTAGGAGAAACGAATTTTGCGCGATGTCTTCAGTGCTTCGATGACAGTCGGCAGATAGTTGCGCGCCGAAGGCACTTCTTCGAGCATCACCCGTTCGGAAATGTCCTTGGCGTCGGAAAGCATGCCGTTGATTGACATGGAATTGATG
This sequence comes from uncultured Porphyromonadaceae bacterium, assembly GCA_900548875.1. Taxonomy (GTDB): domain Bacteria; phylum Bacteroidota; class Bacteroidia; order Bacteroidales; family Muribaculaceae; genus Limisoma. The sequence goes on from URMA01000019.1 coordinate 18,433, forward strand.
AGCCAGCTGCTCAGGCTTCCGGTGTCGCCCTCGTTTTCGATATAATACTCAAACGTGGAGTTGCTGTAGCCGATATTGATGTTGAACAGCTCTTCAATTCCCTGCCGGTAGTTGTAGAAAGTGCGACGGGCAAGCGGCTCTCCGCCCGATACATTGGAATTGAGCCATAGCCGGCAGAGTTCCTTGCGCGAAATTCTGCCATAACGCTGTATGGTGTCGAGTATCCAGATGTATTTGTTCAGAAGGCCGCGTGCCATGTCAGTTCACTTTTATTTATACAGAATTTTATTTTCTCTTGATAAGCAGGCAAAGTCCGAGAACGGTTACCAGAGCATTGATAATCAAAAGCTCAAAGCTGATTTGATAGCCGTTGAACCATGCTTCGCTGTTCGATTGCAGGATGTAGCAGATTACCGGAGAAAGTACACATACTACCGGTACCCAGCGGTCGTTGACTGCCTTTTTCGTTGCCAGACCGAACACGAACATACCGAGAATCGGACCGTAGGTGTAGGCTGCAAGGCTGTAAACGGCGTTGATGGCGCTGTCATCGTTCAGTTCGTAGAACACGACAATGACGAGTACCATCAGCAGTGACATGATGATGTGTACCAGCTTGCGGGTAAGCGTAAGGTCCTTGTCGCTCTGTTTTTCCGTTGCCTTGAGGATGTCGACGGTAAACGAAGTAGTCAGGGCGGTGAGTGCAGAGCCGGCTGCCGAGTAGGCTGCGGCAATCAGACCGATAATGAAGATGATGCCGATAAACACGGGGAAACCGTCGCTCCATGCTATTTCGCCGAAGAGAGCGTCGCCGACCACTTTACCGTCCTTCATCGGAAGGTTGTCGCCTGCATACATGTAGAGAAGTGTTCCCAGAACGAGGAACAGGCCGATGACGAAAATCTGTACGAACGAGCTTACAATCATGTTTTTCTGCGATTCGCGGAAGTTCTTGCAGCTCAATGTGCGCTGCATGAGGTCCTGGTCAAGGCCGGTAGTGGCAATTACCATGAACACGCCGGCAATGAACTGCTTCCAGAAATAGCGTCCGTCGTTGAAGTCGTCGAAGAAGAAAACCTGGCTTGTCGGATGGGCGGCGATTGCCGACGGCATTTCAAAAAGGCCCAGTCCGAGGCTCTTGCCGATGAAGATGATGCAGCTTACCACTGACACTACAAGGCAGAAGGTTTTCAGGGAGTCGGTCCAGATAAGCGATTTAACGCCGCCCTGGAAGGAATAGAGCCAAATGAGGGCAACGGTGAGGATGACGTTGAGCGTAAACGGCATGTGGAGCGGGTCGAACACCAGTGTCTGAAGCACTACGCATACGACAAAGAAGCGGACGGATGCGCCCAGCATTTTCGACACGAAGAAGAACCATGCCCCGGTGCGGTAGGATGCAAGTCCGAAACGGTTTTCCAGATAGCCGTAGATACTCATGAGGTTCATTTTGTAGAACATCGGAATCAGTACCAGTGCCACAAGAATAGAACCGACAAAGAAGCCCAGTACCATCTGCATGTAGGAGTAGCCGCCGGCGAGAACGGCTCCCGGAACGGAAATGAAGGTTACTCCCGAAATGCTGGCGCCTATCATGGCGACAGCTACCATATACCACGGCGACTTGCGGTTGCCGGTGAAGAATCCTGCATTGTCGGTCTTGCGGCCGGTAATCCAGGAGATGATGAACAGTAATACGAAATAGAATGCGATTGTAGCTAATACAATCCAAGCGGTAGTCATAGTGTTTTCTGTTTTATGAAGTTTGTATTTTGTGTGAATCCGGAAACGGTTTTCCTTGTTTATAGGAAAACAGTTCCCGGATTATGTCTCTTTTATTCTGCGTAAAGCAGATAGGGTTTGCGTTGTTTCTTGAATTTTTCAACGTCATTTTTCCATGTCGCCTTGATTTCGTCGGCCGACATGCCTTTTTCTATCATCTTGCGCACTTCGCCGTTGCCGATAAGCAGTTCGAAGAACGAGCGGAAGAAATGGTCGCCGAGGTTGAGGTTGTTGTAGGCGTCGATGACGTATTCAAGATTGATGCCTTTGGCGATGATTTCCTCGTCGCTCAGGTTGGAGAGGTCTACACCGTAGCATTTCTTGTTGAGTTGCGGTGGATTTTTGGCTCCCGGCACGCTGCGCGGAGTAAAGGAAAAGTCGTAACCTATCATATTCGGATGGCCGTAAACCTGGAACGGCTTGTCAGTGCCGCGGCCGAGGCTCACCGGTGTGGCTTCGAAATAGCAGGTCGACGGATAGAGGTAGATGGCGTGCATGTTCGGAAGGTTGGGTGACGGGGCTATCGGAAGTTTGTAACGGCTCTGGTGGGTATAGCCCTTGCATTTGATGACTGTCAGCGGCACTTTCTTTCCGTCTTTCAGCCAGCCTTCGCCGTTTGCCATGGTGGCAATTTCACCCATTGTCAGTCCGTGGACCACGGGAATGGGCAGACGGCCTACGCCCGATTCGTATTTCATGTCGAGAATCGGACCGTCGACATACATGCCGTTGGGGTTCGGACGGTCGAGCACCATAAAGCTTTTTCCGTATTTGGCGGCGGCGTTCATCAGGTCGATCATCGTACAATAATAGGTATAGAAACGCAGACCGACGTCCTGAATGTCGGTTACGATAATGTCAATCTGATCCATGACTTCTTTTTTCGGCTCACGCTTTTTGCCGTCGTAGAGCGAAGCGATGGGGATTCCGGTTTTGCTGTCGACGCTGCTGGCCACATGTTCGCCTGCATCGGCTGTTCCGCGGAAACCGTGTTCCGGCGAGAAGATGGTGGTTACGTTCACGCCTTTGCGCAGCATGATGTCAAGCACGTGCTCGTTTCCGACCATGCCGGTGTGATTGCTGAGCAGTGCCACTTTTTTCCCTTTGAGCAGGGGGATGTACTCGTCGGTCATTTCAGCTCCGACTTTGATCTGTGCATTCATCGTGAATACGAGAATCATGGCACAAGCCGCCATGAAAAAGGTCTTCAAGGAGTTCATAAGGTGTTTATGTTAGTTTTTAAAGTTTGCTTTATTTTTCACAGCATAATAGCCCCGTCGTGACAGAGCCCGGACACGTTTCTGTGTGTCTTTTACTGCAAAGATACAAATTTCCCACGCAATCAAAAATCGGTTTATGATTTATAATAATTCTTAACAATCAATGCCCTTGCAGGGAAGTGGGAAGGGGAGGGGTATATAACAAGTCAGCCGGGACTGTTCTGTCCCGGCTGGCGATGTTTTCCCCGATATGGGTTGTATAGATTAACAAGAGGTGTTCGGTTTAGCGTGTGCCGCCTGCCCACCAGATGTTTTCGGTGAATACATACATGCCGTCACCGTAGAGTGCCTTGATGTTCGGATTGGCGATAACGTCGCTGTTTCCGTAAGGCAGACGAACCGGCCAGCGGTTTTCTCCGCTCTGAGTGTTCTTTGGATTGGTCATTGCCACATAGCTGTCAGCTTCGCCGAGAGCTTTCATACGGCGCAAGTCGTTGTAGGTTTCCAATTGTTCGTCGCGGCATTGTGACAGGTATTTCTGAATCATCACTTCTTTCAGTGCGTTGGCAGAAAGTTTGCTGTCCAGTGATGCTACATAGTCGGCAGCTGTTCCAGTAACTTCGATACCGAATTGTCCGTAGTCGGCGAATGATGCTTCAACGGCTGTTGCCAAGTCTTCCTTGTATTCAGCGCTGTTGCGTACTTTCAGTTCGGCAAGGATGAAGTAGAGTTCAGACTTGCTCAACAGGTGGATAGAAGCTGATTCTGCTTTCGGATAAGTGTAGGTGTTCAACCATGCAGGAACTGCGAAACCTTCACCTTCGCTTGTACCGTAAACCAAACGTGCATCTTCTTCCTTACCCGGAGTAGCAACGGCTGTTGCAAGAACTTTGCCGTCATATTCCCAAGCGGCAGAGTAAACTGCACGGCGCGGGTCGTTGCGTTCAGCAAAAAGGTCGTCAACTGTTTTTGATGCTGCATTGTAGTTACGGTCGTTCCAGAAGGCAGCCCATGGGTTGGAAGCTGAAGAAGCGTAGGAAGTGAAGCCTGTGATGTCAGCACCTTCGAAGCCGAGTTCTTTCGCTTTTTCGGCAGCGGCAAGAGCTTCGCCTGCAGCTGCTGCATTCACCTTCATAAGGTGGAGTTTGTAGCGTGCTTTCAACGCATAGGCAAATGCTTCCCATTTCTTCACGTCACCTTTATAAAGAAGGTCCTGTGAACCTGCGAAAGCAATGCTTTTTTCCTGTGCTTCCTTGAAGTCGGCAAGTGCGCCGTCAATCAATGTGAAGATTTCAGTATAGATGGCTTCCTGTTTGTCAACTTTCGGCTGTGGAATGCCTTTCACTCCGGCTTCCGAGCAAGGGATGTCGCCGAACATGTCGGTCATGATACCGTAGTTGAGTGCAAGCATCATTTTAATCATACCGCGGACATCTACCTCATTCTCATATTTTCCGCCCGGCTGTGCCTTTGCAAGAGCAAGTTTCAGGTTGAGGATATTTGAATAGGTTCCGTTCCATTCGTTGTTGAATGTGCTGGAGCTTGCAGTCTGTGATACGTTACGGATTTCTGCGTTCATCAGCTGGTTTCCGCCTACACCTACAAACTGTTCAGTGTATGAAGAGGCGTAGAAAGCCATAACTCCGCTTGATGTAGTGAAGCCGGTAGCCATGATACCGTCAGTAATCTGGAGGCTCGGGCTGATGAGTTCATCCGACGGGTTGTCGGGTCTTTTGTTGATATTGTCCATGATGTCCTCCGTGCAGGAAGTCATAGCCAGGGACAAAGCCGCAAATGCGAATGCTATATATTTTTTCATTTTTCTCAAGTTTAAAAACGGTTATTAGAACGACAATTTAAGACCACCGCCGAAGCTCATTGTCTGCGGTACTGAGTAGTTTTCGAAGTAACCGCCTGAGTTGTTGTTACCCAGTGATGATTCCGGGTCAAACTCCGGCATGCTTGCCCAAACGAGTACGTTGCGGGCGAAACCATATACGCTGATGTCAAGACCGCCAAGTTTCGGAAGGTCGTAAGTCAGCGTCAAGTCACGCATCTTCAAGTAGCTTGTGTCGTAAACGCCAGCTTCTGCGATGTCGCCTACAGTCATGTAGTAGCTTTGTGCGTCAACTTTCTTTGTCACTTCTTCGTAAACCGGGTTTTCGGCTGTACCTGTGTTGATAACACCTGTTACAGTTACACCTCCGTTGTTACGTGCGTCGGCTGTTTCCTGTGTTGCACCGAACAAGTTCAACACGTTTCTTGTACCGTGGTACATCAAACCGCCCTGTTGCCAGCTCCATGTTGTAGCCAAAGAAACACGCTTGTAACGGATGTTCATATTGAAGCCCATGTTGAAGTCCGGAGAACAGCTTCCGAGGTTGATGTCGCCTGCTGTTGCTTTCGGAAGGAATGTTTCATTGTCGAGAATGATACGTCCTTGCGGGTCACGCTGGTAACCGATACCGTAGATAATCGGATAGGTTGCACCGGCTTGGGCACGGATTTGCGGAGTCTGGTAACCGCCGAGCATGATGGATTCAACACCGTTGGCAAGTGACTTAACGTAGTTGTGGATTTTTGTGAACGATGCACCGAAGTCCACTGTCCAGTCCTTGTTTTGGAAGATGGTTGCGCTCAAGTTGATTTCGTGAGAGTTGGTTACGATTTCACCGCCGTTGGTCAACATTGACTGGTAACCGCTTGAACCGGCCTGAGGCACGTTCATAATCTGGTCTGTTACGTCCTGATAGCTGTAAGTATAGTCAAGACGGAGACGGTCGTGGAAGAAGCTCAAGTCGATACCGGCTTCCACATTCAACGTGTTCTGAGGTTTCAGGTTTTCATCGTATGCACGCCAGTAAGGAACGTATGTACTGATGCCGTTGAACGGATATTGAACGGGGTTACCCATATACATACCGCTGCTGTAGATTGGAGTGTAATAGTAGTTATCCATGTATCCGCCGGCTTGACCAACCTGTGCGAATGATGTACGGAGTTTACCCAATGAAAGCACTTCGTTGTTGTTGAATGCCGGAAGCTGAGTGAAAATCCATGACAAAGATACTGACGGGTAGAAGAAGCTGCGTGAATTGCGCGGCATGGATGACAACCAGTCGTTACGTCCTGTCACTGACAAGTAAAGCATATCTCTCCAAGAAAGGTTTGCACTTCCGAAGATACCTACTGTACGTTCTGCGTATGTAGCTTCTTGCGATGTGTAAGAAGTTGCGTTTCCGATAACCGGCATACCGTAGAAGTTGAAGCCTGTACCGGTGTAGTACCAGTCACGATACTGCTGGTGGTTTACTTCGTTACCAACCATTATGTCCAATGCCCATTCCTTGTCAGCACCGAAACGGCCTGAGAAGTTGGCTGTAATCAAATTATTAAACGTATTGTTTGTACGTCCTTGGTTCAGTATGTTTCCTTTGCTGTAGCTTGCTGAACCGTATTCGTCAACTTCGCTGTTGTCGTTCGTATAAACATCGAGACCGGCTTGTTCGCGGATGTAGAAGTCGAAATCTTCGCTCCAGTCGATTTTCGGACGATATTCGAGGTATGCATTACCGAATACTCGGTTTGTGTGCTGCATGTATTCGTTGTTGGCAGCCCACCAGTAAGGGTTGTTGAATGAAGTGCTGCGGAACAGTGTCTGCACTTCCGGCTTTCCTGGCATGTGATAAGGTACGCCTGCGAGGTCGTATTCAGCTGGAGCTGAGTAAACCACGTTCATGATACCTGAGTTACCACCAGGAGCTGTGTTCACTTTCGTGCTTGTATAGTTGACAGAGAAGCCTGATTTCCATTGATCGTTGATTGTCCAGTCAACCAAGCCGCGTGCACCCCAACGTTCGAGACCTGTAGAAGGTACTACACCATCCTGATGAGCGTTGCTCAAGCTGAATGAATAAGTGGCTTTGCCAAGATTCTGCGACAGGTTGATCGTTGTGTTTTCAGTGAAACCTGTGTTGAAGAAGTCGCTCACATTGTTGTGTACCGTCGGAACAACCCAGCCGGAACCGTCGCCGTAGCCGGCAGCAGCGTATGTCGGGTTATAGTACATTCCTGCGTATTTCTGCGTGTCGCCGCCGTTGTATTTGTTGGCAACATTACCGCCGTATGTCGGGTCGTTGGGAAGTTCGCTGATTTTCGGACCCCATGTGGAAGAGCTTGACGGTGCAAACAGTCCGCCTGAACCCTGTGCGTATTCAGTCTGATGCTTGAACGGACGTGACACGAGGTCGGCGCTCATGCTTGTCGTAACGGTTACTCTTGGTTTGCCCTGTTCCTGTGAACCGCGCTTGGTGGTGATGACGATCACACCGTTGGATGCACGGATACCGTAAAGGGCGGCAGCTGCCTGACCTTTCAACACGTTGATAGACTCGATGTCTTCCGGGTTGATGTCGATGCTGCGTTGTGAATATGTAGTACCGGATGTGATGGTATTTGCGCTGTTGCGGAAGTCAGATTCCGTATTGACAGGCATACCGTCGATGACGTACAGTGGCTGGTTGGAACCTTCGAACGAACGGGCACCGCGGATAACGATGTTGGTGGATGCGCCCGGCATACCTGATGACGGACGGATGTCAACACCCGACACCTTGCCTTGAATAGCATTTGCAAGGTCGGTAGCGCCTTTTGTGTTCAAATCGTCGGCTTTCAAGTCCTGCACGGCATAACCCAATGCCTTGCGTTCACGCTTCATACCGAAAGCTGTAACAACAACTTCATCCAATTCTGTAGAGTTGTCAGCTAATTTGATAATCATATTGTCGGTGGCTTCCACTGTCTTTGATGTCATGCCGACATAAGACACTGTGATTGAAGTTACACCATCTGGCAATGTGATTGTGAAGTTACCGTCATAGTCGGTAGCCGCACCATTACCACCTCCAACAGGCAATACGGTCGCACCAATCAATGGTTCACCGTCTGCTTCGTAAACGACTTGTCCTGTAATTACGCGTTCTGCCAACGCCGATACAGACAAAAAGCAAGTCGTCAGTAGTAGTAAAAACAGCTTTTTCATCCTTAAATTACTTTTAAATTATTACTGAATAAAATTTATTGTAGATTTATAAATTGTAGTTTACATTATTTTTCCATTATGATATGGATCTTCATGCACTTTGCCAAAAAGTGACGCCACAAAATTACGATATAAATCAATATGGAGCAAAAAAACATTAAACGTTAACATTCTGCTTGCATTTTGATTGTTTTTGAGCCTTAATGTGTGTTTCTTACAGATTTTTTGTATATTGCCATGATAAAGTGGTGTGATGAGTAGTGGTATTCTATGTGAATGTGGCAATTTGCTTTGCTGTTAATCATTATGAAGCACTTATGGGGCCTTTTGTTATCAAGTTTCTGCGATTATGGGCTGTATATCTGTCGTTTTGAGAGTGGAAGGGCGTGATGCGGTGTCGTTTTAATTTGTAACCTGTTTGGTTCTTTTCTTTGCTTTTAGGAGATGTAAAAATGTTATATATGTTAAAAATTAACATTGTGTATTTTAACATTTAACGCTAAAAATATGTTTTACAACATGTTTTTATGTTCTGGATCGGGTGAAATTGTCGTAAAATTATTTCAGTATGTGTGTTTTTGCTGTACTTTTTCATGGATAAGAAAAAATAAATCAGGGAGAAAGAGTGTCAGTTTGAAAATTTCATTACATTTGTAGAATGTAGGATTCGTCTTAGCATAAAAAACTCAAACAAGTTTGTTTTTTTCTGCTTTCGACTTTCACTACATTTGTAAAATGTAGGATGCGTCTTAGCATTTGTAAAATGCGGGATGCCTGCATCAGTATTGTATGGAATAACAGTATAAAAATATAACGAAACCTTTTTTTCTTAAGTTTAAGCTATGAAAGATAAAACAGTTGCTGAAGAAAAGTTCGGAAAACAGTACAAGTACAGCACCGCACGGGATTATTTGGGATTGACGATGGGGGTTATTCTCTATGGCATTGGTTGGACGGTTTTCCTCCTTCCCAACGACATCACTACGGGCGGGGTGCCGGGCATTGCGTCCATCGTATATTTCGCCACGGGAATTCCTGTGCAATATGTCTATTTTGCCATCAATTTCATTCTGTTGTTGGTGGCTCTGAAAGTGTTGGGATTCCGTTTTTGTCTTAAAACTATCTTCTCCGTTATTGCGCTTACGCTTTTCCTTGCTGTTCTGCAACATTTCTCTGAAGGCATTACACTGCTGAAAAACCAGCCGTTCATGGCTACCATTCTCGGGGGCTCGCTCTGTGGGGCCGGTGTGGGTTTTGCCCTGTCGTCGAACGGCAGTATGGGCGGTACCGACATCATAGCTGCGATTGTCAACAAATACAAGGAAATTACGTTTGGAACAATCATTCTCATTTGTGACCTCATTATCATCACAAGCAGTTATTTCGTGCTGCTCGATTGGGAACGCGTGCTCTATGGATACGTGACGTTGTGCGTTTGCAGCTATACCATTGATGTGGTGATCAATATGAAGCGCAGCTCCGTGCAATTTCTCATCATTTCTGCCAAATATCTCGAAATATCCAGACGCATCAACCACGAACTGCATCGTGGAGCAACCATTATCGACGGTACGGGAGCGTATACGGGCGCCGAAGTCAAAATGATGTTTGTGCTCACAAAGCGTCGTGAATCACACGCCGTGTTTCAATTGATTAAGGAAATCGACCCAAATGCTTTTGTGTCGCAAAGTGCCGTGATTGGTGTATACGGGAAAGGTTTCGACCACATCAAAGGATAGGTGGCGAAAGCGGTGCTAAAGAGCGGTTTGATATCCGTCAGAAAAGGCCGCCTTGCGTGGCATGCGGATTTCTGTTCAAGTGCGAATAGGCAAGATGGGTGACTTCCCGTCCGCGGGGAGTGCGCTTGATGAAACCCTCCTTGATAAGGAACGGTTCGTACACTTCCTCGACAGTTTCCGCATCTTCGCCGAGGGCGGTGGCAATAGTGGTCAGGCCGACCGGTCCTCCATTGAACTTGTCGATGATGGTCGTCAGAATCTTGTTGTCGATTTCGTCGAGTCCGTAGCGGTCAATGTTGAGGGCTTCAAGGGCATAGCGGGCTATTTCGGTGTCAATCCGTCCGGAACCTTTCACTTGGGCGAAGTCGCGCACGCGGCGGAGCAGGGCGTTGGCCACACGTGGCGTACCGCGGCTGCGCATGGCGATTTCTCCGGCGGCCTCGCTGGTACATTCTACATTGAGCAAGTGGGCCGAACGCAGCACGATGCGGCCCAGTACGGCGTGGTCGTAATATTCAAGGTGGCAGTTGATGCCGAAACGGGCACGGAGTGGAGGTGTGAGTAGTCCGCTTCGGGTGGTGGCGCCAATCAGCGTGAACGGCGACAGGTTGAGCTGCACGGAACGTGCGCCCGGACCTTTGTCAATCATGATGTCGATGCGGTAGTCCTCCATGGCCGAATAGAGATATTCTTCCACAACCGGATTGAGACGGTGGATTTCGTCGATGAACAGCACGTCGTTTTCTTCCAGCGACGTCAGCACGCCGGCAAGGTCGCCCGGCTTGTCGAGCACCGGTCCGGAAGTGACTTTGAATCCCACGCCGAGTTCATTGGCCATAATGTTGCTGAGTGTGGTTTTACCCAGTCCCGGGGGGCCGTAGAGGAGCGTGTGGTCGAGCGCTTCGCCACGCAATTTTGCCGCCTGCACGAAAATGCGCAGGTTTTCGATTATTTTTTCCTGTCCGTTGAAGTCGTCGAATGTGAGCGGACGCAGGGCTCTTTCGAAGTCCCGGTCGCAGTCCAGTCGGCTGGCTCTTATGTCGAAATCTTCTGTCATCTTTCTGTCTGTTTTCTGTGCCGTGGCGTTCATGTAAAAATTGCCGGCAATGTCTGTCGGCAAAGTTACATTAAATCTATGATATTTTCGATGGATTACCTGCGTTTGCTTTTCAACACCGTTTCCACTTTTCGGACAATGGCCTCGGGCGCTATGCCGTTAAGACAACGGTAGTCGCCGCGGTAGCACGGCTTGTTGCCGAATACGGAACAGGGGCGGCAGTCGAGGTCGAGCTGCACGGCATTGTCGGGCGACTGCTTCCAGCCGGTAAAGCCGCAGAACGGATGGGTAGCACCCCATACGGAAACGACCGGCACTTGTACCAGCGAAGCCAGATGCATGTTGGCGGAGTCCATCGACACCATGGCGTCCACGCAGCTCAACAGGGCAAGCTCTTTGGGGAATCCGTAGCGTTTTTCCGCCATCGAAATCACGTTGTCGTGCTGTTGGGCCCATTCGCGGAGTTTCAGTTGTTCGTCGCCTCCGCCTCCGAAAAGGAATATCCTGGTGGCCGGACGTGCGGCAAGCGCTGTCACCACTTCGGCCATTTTTTCCGTCGGATAGATTTTGCCGATGTGTTTGGCAAACGGGGCGATGGCTATCCACGTTTCTCCATCGTTTTTCGGTGGGGTGATGTTGGCAAACAGTTGCTGGTCGACAGGCGCGGAAAACAGGGAAGTGAAGTCTTCCCCAAAATCAAATCCGAAACGGCGGAACACGTCGAAATAGCGGTCGCGCGACGAGCACAGTTGGTGGAGCTGCTTGTGATGGCGGCGGGTAAGTTCGCGTTTCACGCCCCTTCCCTTGCGGATTCGCTTCACCGGCACGCCCCAAAGGCGGCAGTAGAGCGAAAGGATGTGGGTGCGGATCACGCTGTGGAGGTCCACAAAGGCGTCGATGTCGTAGTCGGCACGCAGCTCGCGGAACAGTTTCAGCAAGCCTTTCGGACCGTGGTATTTCACCTTTACATCAACACCGATAACCACCAGATTTTCCGGCGGATTGACAAACAGCGACGAGGCTACCTGCTGCGTTATCATCACGAAGCGCGTCTGCGGATATGCCCGGCAGGCGGAATAGACCACCGGCACGGTCATAGCCACATCGCCCAGCGCGGAGAAGCGTGCTATCAGCACATTTCTGTATTTCGGATGTTTGTCCACGCTCCGCTTACTTTTTTCCGTACAGAACAGGATTCGTGTCGGCGTCGTTATACATCTTCATCTGACGGTAGACCTTCATATATTTCCTTCCGGCAGCGATGTCGTCGAGCAGTTGGCCGATAGCGGTTGAAAGGTCAACCTGCTGTTCGAGAAGCACATTGAGTTTTGCCTGACATTTGGCAATATGTTCCGGAGTAGCGTCCTTGCGTTCCACTTCCTGCTGCATGTGGTAGATTTTCAGTGCGAGGATAGAAAGGCGGTCGATGGCCCATGCCGGACTTTCGGTGTTGATGGTAGCGTCGGCAGCCGGTTTCACGTCCTTATATTTGTCGCGGAAGTAAGTGTCGATATCCTCTACCAGATCCGTGCGGTCCTGATTCGACTTGTCGATGCGGCGTTTCAGAGCCAGTGCGTCCACCGGGTCGATGTTCGGGTCGCGGATAATGTCTTCCATGTGCCATTGTACGGCATCGATCCAGTTTTTGCGGAAAAGCACATCTTCGATAGTGCCCGGCTTGTACGGATTTTCCGGAGTAGCGTCGATGTTGTCAAACTTGTGATAGTGAACGGTTGTGTCACGGAAAATTTCCATGCATTTTGAAACGAATGTATTCATATTTACTGTTTTTGTTGTTTTCATTCTAAAGTTCCCGTCAATAGGGAGTAGTTGTTTAAGGATAGCGTCAAAATCGGAAACAATGCCAGTCAGCGTTTCTTATGAAGCCTATCTTTTACAAAGATATGAAATTTCTTTAGATTTCAAAATTACTGTCCCAAATTTCTCATTCCAGCCGTATGGGGCGGGAGTAGCGCAGGGGCTCGTCGCTGTATTCCATTCGGGTTGCAAGACGGTAGGTATCGTCGTGGAGTTCGAGTACGACAAGGGCGCAGTTGGCGGGCGATATCATTTGTTCAAACTGTTCTACCGTGAGGTGGAAGAAGCGCATCAGGAAAAGTCGGATGGTAAGTCCGTGGGTAATCATCACGCAGTTGTCGGGATAGGATGCTTCCTCAAAGTCGCGGTAAAGGCTGCCCAGCAGGTCGTTGATGCGGTCGTAGACATCCGTTCCGGCTTCGCCTCCGGGGATGCGGTAGTAGAAAATGCCGTAATCGCGGCGTTCCTTGCAGATACGGTCAAATTCCTCGGGCGAGCGCAGGTAGCCCCATTCCTGTTCGCGCAGGCGCGGCTCTTCGCGGTAGTCGAACTTGTGGCGCTCGAGTGCTTTTGCCACTCCCTCGAATGTGGAGCGTGCCCGCCAGAAAGGCGACACATAGAAATAGGCGGTTTCCTCGCCAATCAGTTCGCGCAGGGCTTTGCCGGCTTCGAGGGCTTGAGCGCGGCCACGTTCGGTAAGTTCTATCGTATAGTCGGGTACCAGTCCGAACAGATATCGGTCGACATTGGCTTCCGACTCTCCATGGCGTATAAGTATGATTCTTTTAGGTTTCATTGTCAGGTTTTTCGTATTGTGTAGCAATGCAATAACAAAATTAGCAGAAAACATGAAATAAACAAAAATCCCACGACATTCTCTCTCGTTTTGGAAATTTAATGTAATTGTTACATTGCGACAATTCGAAAGTAAATTGCATGTTTTGCTTGCAAAGCGATAGTTCAGCGAGCCTTTTTCGGCAAGGCGTAAACAGAAACAGCAAATCTGCTTCGGATTACTCATTGGGATAATGCTATGTTACTGATTTTTATTTTGTTACATTAATAAAAATTTATATATTTGTGACCATAAACCATAAAATAAACAACTATGAAGAAATTTTACTTATTAATGATGTTTGCGCTATTGGGAATGGTGGCAAACGCAGCAGAAGTGGTTACGACTTCTACATTTGAAAGTGGATTGCAAGGAACCGTTACAGCTGGTCAGGTTGTTCCGTCTGACAAATTAACATGGACGGTTGATAAGGCTATTTATGTAGGTTGGGATGGTAATAATAATAGAGGTGTTCAACTTGGTTCTAGCAGTAATGCTGTAAAAGACGGTGTTACATTACAAACAACGGAAACCTTTACTAACGTAAAGAAGGTTGAGGTGTATTTGTCTGTTGCTTCGAAAGGTAGTGCAAGTGTTTCTACATTTGTTGGAGAAACACAAATGGGTGTAGCGACGGATTTTAGCAATACAACCCCGGAAGTTTATACATTTGAGGGTGATCCTGTTTCTGGTAATATATCATTAGCTTTAAAGAGCATGGCAAGTAAAGCATTATATGTTCAAAAAGTGGTGATTTATTCTGAGGAAGCAGATCCAACACAAGTAGCTACTCCGACTTTTTCTGTAGAAGGAGGTGAGTATTATAATGCTCAGTCAATAGCACTTTCTTGTGCGACTGCTGATGCCTCTATTTTCTATACAATCAATGATGGTGCTGAAACTGCTTATGAAGCCCCGATTGAACTTAGTGAAAGTGGTGAATATACAATCAAAGCATGGGCTACAAAAGCAGGTTTGGAGAATAGTGAGGTAGTGTCTAAAACATACACACTAAAAATTGGTGAACAACCGATGAGTTTCGAACTGAATATTGAAAACTACTGTACAAATGCAGGTATTGGTAATAGTGATGATTTATTTGAAATTATTTATAACAATGTAAAATTTACTGCGACAAATGGTACTTCTAATCCGCCTAAATATTATACATCAGATAAAACATGGAGAATTTATGTAGGGGCTTCTTTAACAATTACTGCTCCAGACGGTTTTCTTGTTGAGTCGGTTAATATTAATGCAAGTAAAGCGACTATTTCCTCTGTTGATAGTGGAACATTGGATGGTTTAAATTGGGTAGCATCAGGTAATACGCAATCAGTAAAATTTAATATTGGTGGAACAACTCAAATTAAATCAATTACAGTTACATTAAAAGAAGCAGATTCTAATCAAGTTGCTGCTCCGACATTCTCTTTGACTTCTGGAACATACGAAGGTACACAATCTTTGACAATGGATTGTGCAACTGAAGGTGCTACCATTTATTATACTGTAAATGGTGGTGAGGCTCAGACATATGCTGATGCTATCGAATTGGCAGAAGGTGAATATGCTTTCGTTGCATGGGCTGAAAAAGACGGTATGACAAAGAGTTCAGAAGTGACAGCCAACTATACAATTGTTGCTCCGCTCGTTGCTAACAGCATTGCTGAATTCCTTACTCTTGGTGCTGCAAATACAGATCGTGAAATTACTTTGAACTGCGATTTGACAGTAACTTATCAAGGTGGTGGAAATGATAATAACCGTGATTTGTATGTGAAAGATGCAGCAGGAAAGGGCTTGCTTATCTTTAGTTATCAAAATCCTTTACTCAATAATGGTAATATCATACCTGCTGGACTGAAAGGTAAATTGCAAGATTTCAATGGACTGCCGGAGTTGGTTGATCCTTCTAATTTTGGTGAGGTAAGTTCGGGAGATGAAGTTTCTCCGGAAGTATTTACTGCCGCAACAATTACAGCAGATGATTTGAGTAAATACATTGTTTTGAATGAAGTTACATTGACAGAATTAAATAATAAAAATGGAACACTGACAGATGCAAGTGGCGATGTTGTAATCCGTGACAATGGCTATTGCGAATATCCGACAAATATTAGCAAAGAATATGATGTAACAGCAGTGGTTGCTATATACAGGGATAAGGAAAACAAGGAAACAATTCAAGTATATCCAGTTGAAATCGTTGAACATACATCTTCGAGTGTCAACGATGCTGTAGCAAATGAATTCAAGGCTGTTGCTGTTGCAAATGGCATTGAAGTGAATGTTGCTGAAGCCGGTTTGGTAAGCGTTTACAACGCAGCCGGTCAGTTGGTTGCTAATGTAAATGTAGCCGAAGGCGCAACAACAATCAACGTAGCAGCAGGTTTCTACATCGTAAAAGCCGGCAACAATGTTGCTAAAGTTCTTGTGAAATAATTTCATCTATTTACACATACATCAAAAAAGATTGCTCTCATTGCGGGAGCAATCTTTTTTTGTTTTCTATGGGTTATAAGTTATGGATAACCTAATCTGATAAAGACTATTTTGTAGACATTGTCTTTGTATTCAACTGCCAAACCTTGTTTGGTAATCTAATGAGTGTTTGGGGTGAAATTATTTTGTATCTTCGGTGAGAATTGAAAATCGATTAGGTCCGTTTTTACATTTGTCACTGTTGTAATAATATATAGAAAAACGTGCCGTCATTAAAAAAACGAATGACAGCACGTTTTGACTAAATATATTAGAGACTAATTAAATTGTAGCGAGAAATTCAGATAGACTTTTCATGTCCGTTAATTCTACAGTATCACCTGTTAATTTAACATTCTTAGGCTTCTTTCGTCCATTGCGAACAATGGTTATTGTAGTAGAAATATTAATATTTTGATCAATCTCTGAGATGTGATATAATTTATTCATATCATCAATTATACCACAAAGTTCATCAGCAAAAGAACGAGAAATAAAACGAACGCCAACATAGTCTATGACAACATCATTTTTAGCATAGGAGTTAAACCAGTCTAAAACCTTTTTGGCTTCTGCTCTTGATCTTAGCTCCGTGCCTATCAATTCAGACATAATTAATTTTTCCATACCTATACCTCCAAATAATTTAAATATTTAAACTCTAAATTTTGACAATAAGGAATACGAAGCAATACTATAGTTCCATCCCATCTTATATTTTCGGGTAATGAGACATACGATTCTCCATTTTGCGTTTTCCTGTAAAAAGCACCTCCTGAAAATAAAAAATATCCACCATTCAAACCATCTGTAAGCATCTCTTTAGATGTAATGATTCCATATCCTCTATTTTCGGCTTTTGCCAGGTTTTTTGTAGAGATACCAATGCACGCATTTTTTAAAGCATCAATATCTGTTTTAATTTCTTCTATTCCTATATTTGTATAACTACCTAAAATAGTTATACCTCTATCAGCTATACAAATATCTATATATTCTTTATCTTTATAGTACTGTGCAAATATATAACCAAAATCAGAATGTGAATGTTCAGTTATATTATCACAAGCTTCAGATATCAAATATGTAACGGCTTCAAATAAATCCCCTTTTATTTTTAATTGGTTTTTCAATATATTACCTATGATACTCTCTACTTTACTTTTAAAATCAACTTTATCCATACCTGATGGAAAAATTGTAATAGGTATATATCGTTTAAACCTGTATGAATTTAAAGAAGATTCCAAATCGGCACATTTTTCAGTATCAAATCCATTCTCAAAATGAATAACTCCCAAATAGCTATTCAAAGAACTTGACATATTACAATAAGTAATCAATTTACCACATGACTGTTTATATAGCCAAAGTGGTAATAGAAAAAAGGGGTTCAACAATCTGACATTTGAAAAGTCCCAGATAATTTCATCATCTTCAGTACTTTCCATTTCAGCAATTACCTTAAATAAATCATTAAATGAACTACCGATAATGTAATTATTGTCAGGTTGAGGTATAGTAATTCTATGTGCCATAAGTATCTTTTCGCAAAAATAGATAAAAATCAAAAGATTTATATACTAATGAGTGCAAAAAAGTATAATATCAAAAAGATTTAACTACAAATATATACTTTAGAAATCTTAAGGTCGGATAAATCTGATTTGCTTGAATAGTTTTTATGTTTAGTTTACATAAGGCCATTTTTTATGTAGATCCGGATTTGTAATACCAGATATTTTGTTTTTCATGACTGAATACAAAATTTCTTTTTATTGTTTCTTATTATATTCTGTCTTTTCTTCGGCGGCGATTTGTTCGGCGGGTTCGGCTATGTCGTATTCCTTTTCTCCGTAGGTGTGGAGCACTTGGCGGTTGAGAATGGAGAGCAGGCCTTCGAGTGTGTCATGGCGTTTGTTCGGTTTCAACTGGCATTCCCAAATCTGCACTACCGACCAGCCCATCAGTCGTAGCCGCATGTGGTTGGCTGCATCGCGGTTGCGGTTTCGTTCAATTTTCCGTTCCCAAAACTCCACATTCGATTTCGGCAGCACATAGTAGCGGCAGCCTTCGTGGCCGTGCCAAAAACATCCGTTGATGAAAATCGCCGTCTTGAACCGCCGCAGTACGATGTCGGGTGTTCCCGGCAGGGTGCGTACGTTCACGCGGTAGCGGAAACCGTGAGCAAAAAGAAATTTGCGCACCAGCATTTCCGGTCGGGTGTTTTTGCTGCGTATCCGCGACATGCACCTGTGCCGTTGTTCCGGTGTCAGCTTGTCGGTCATGGCTGTTCGGCAGCGGTTTGTCCCTTATCTCCCATAAAGCGGTCGATGACAAGCGCGATGGCGCCGTCGCCCGTTACGTTGCAGGCTGTTCCGAAACTGTCCATGGCAATATAGAGCGCTATCATCAGTGCCTGCGAAGCGCTGTCGAAGCCCAACATGGAATTCAGAATGCCCAGCGATGCCATGATGGCACCTCCCGGTACGCCCGGAGCCGCCACCATCGTGATACCCAGCATGAATATAAAGCCGGCAAACAGGGAAAAATCATAAGGCATGCCCTGCATGATCATCAGCGCCAGCGCGCAGGCAACGATTTTCAGCGTGCTGCCCGACAGATGGATGGTGGCGCAGAGAGGAATGACAAATCCGGCAATGTGGTCGGAAACTCCGTTGAGGCGAGTCTGTTCCAGCGTGACCGGAATCGTGGCTGCCGACGATTGTGTGCCGAGCGCCGTAAAGTAGGCGGGGAGCATGCGCCACAGGAGTTTTAGCGGATTGCGGCCGACCAATATTCCTGCCACGCTGTATTGCAGCAGAAGCAGCAGAATATGAAGGCCGAAAATCACACCGATAATTTTTATGAACACAACCAGCACCGTGAACACCTGTCCCGAATAAGTCATGTTGAGGAAGATACCGAAGATATAGATGGGCAACAGTGGCAGAACGACCGCCCCGATGGTGCGCATCACGATTTCCTTGAAGTCGTTCATTACGTCCTTCAGTGCCGTAGTGTAGAGGCGCGACAGTCCGATGCCGACGGTAAATGCCAGGAACAGGGCCGTCATCACGTTCATCAGTGGAGGGATGGCGATGGTGAAAAACGGTTCGACATTGTTGCTTTGGCTCACTTCCTCAAGCGGTACGCCTGTCGTAATCATGCCGGGAAACAGTGCGGCTCCGGTGAAATATGACAGAAATCCCGAAAACAGGGTTGCGCAATAGGCGACAAGCGTGGTGACGAGCAGCATTTTTCCTGCCGAACGGCCGATGTCGGCAATGGCAGGAACAACCAGTCCCACTATGATAAGCGGAATGATGAATCCGAGAAATTCGTTGAAAAGAGCGTTGAACGTGGCAAAGATTCTGACAGCCCAGTCGGGCATATATCTTCCAAACACGATGCCCAGCAGGATGGCAATCAGAATGCGCGGCAGCAGTCCGATGCGATGTTTTTTCAAAGATATAAGATTCCAAAAATTCATAAATATGGGAATTTTTTATGTATGGATGCAAAGTTACGTTTTCCCTTTTGTTTTGCAAGCGTTAACAGCTGTGAAAACTTGTCGCCCTAACTGTTTTTTTGCACATTTTTTGCCAAAATGTGTTGCACACATAAGACGCAAGTGTGTAATATATAGTAACTTATGTAATTTTTTTGCTCGAGTTGGCTATAATCTGCAAAATTATTTTCTAATTTTGCGAGAGTCCTTAAGAAAAGGATGTGTAAAACCATAAAAAAGAAACGCTATGAGTCATATTGAAGAAGTTGCAAACCGTCTCAAGGGTTTGCGCGACGCGTTGGGGCTGACGATTGCCGAAATGGCGTCAGCTTGCAGTGTGGACGAAGAACTATATGAAAAATTTGAATCAGCGGAAGCCGACATTCCTGTCAGCACGCTTCATCGCATAGCCCGCGTATTCGGAGTTGAAATTACGGCTTTGATGTTCGGCGAGGAACCGAAGATGAACAGCTATTTTGTCACACGTAAGGGTTGCGGTGTCAGCGTAGAGCGTCGCAACTGGTACAAGTATCAGTCGTTGGCGGCAGGATTTGCCAACCGTGCAATGGAGCCGTTCTTGGTTACTGTTGATCCGGATTCGGCCAACCGCCCCGTAAACCTCAGTTCGCACGACGGCCAGGAGTTCAACTACATTGAGTCGGGCTGTATGGAACTGCACGTTGGCGGTAATGTGATAGAGCTGCATGAGGGCGACACGATCATGTTCGACGCCCGCCGTCCTCACGGCATGCGTGCCCTGGGAGGTACTCCGCTCAAATTCATTGCCATCATTATTTGACGGGCGTTACGGCGACACACAGCCGTGTCGGAGCAGACAGCCGGCAGGATTCCGTTAGGAAACAGGGCCGGGAAACTCTTGAAAAATTTAAAGGAATAACAATAACAAAAGAAATAAAGATGTTAGAAAAATTTCTGCAGAAGGTAAATTTCGATTCTTACGAGGATTTTATGGCCAACTATAAAGTCAACGTTCCCGAAAATTTCAATTTCGGATATGACGTAGTCGACGAGTGGGCACGTACGAATCCTGATAAAAAAGCCCTTTTATGGACGAATGACAAAGGCGAGAAAATTCAGTTTACGTTTGCCGACATTAAGCGCGAGAGCGACAAAGCGGCTTCCTATTTCCAGTCGTTGGGAATAGGGCGTGGCGATATGGTGATGCTTATTTTGAAGCGTCGTTACCAATTTTGGTTCGCCATTATTGCACTCCATAAAATTGGAGCTGTGACAATACCTGCGACTCACTTGCTAACGGAAAAAGATATTGTGTACCGCTGCAATGCTGCTGACATCAAGGCAATTGTGGCTGTAGGCGACAATATTGTGGTTGATCACATCAAGGCGGCTCTTCCGAAATGTCCGACATTGAAATACTGTATTTCTACAGGTCCGGAAATTCCGGAAGGATGGCTCGATTTCAACAAGGGTTGTGAAGAGGCGGCTCCGTTTGTGCGTCCGGAACTGGCAAATACGAACGACGATATGTCGCTCATGTACTTCACATCGGGAACAACAGGACAGCCGAAAATGGTGGCCCACGATTTCACTTATCCGTTGGGACACATCATCACCGGTTCGTTTTGGCATAACCTGCATGAGGACAGCCTCCACCTGACACTTGCCGACACTGGTTGGGGAAAAGCCGTGTGGGGCAAACTTTACGGACAATGGATAGCCGGAGCAAACGTATTTGTCTACGATTTTGAGAAATTCAAGCCCGTGGATGTACTTCACATGATTCACAACTACGGTATCACGTCGTTCTGTGCGCCTCCTACCGTGTTCCGTTTCCTTATCCGTGAGGATTTGACAAAATTCGACATCTCTACATTGAAATATTGTACGATTGCCGGCGAAGCGCTCAACCCGAGCGTGTACGACGAATGGCTGAAACTTACAGGCATCAAGCTGATGGAAGGTTTCGGACAAACGGAAACTACGCTGACTATCGCCACTTATCCTTGGCTGAATCCGAAACCGGGTTCGATGGGCAAGAAAGGTCCGGAATACGACATCGACTTGTTGACAAGCGACGGCCGCTGGGCGGAAGACGGCGAACAGGGCGAAATCGTGGTGCGTGTGCCCGAAGGACACCGTCCGCTGGGACTTTTCAAGGAATACTACCGTGACCCGGAACTGACAGCAAAGGCCTACAACAATGGCATCTATCATACGGGCGATGTGGCATGGCGCGACGAGGACGGCTATTTCTGGTTTATCGGCCGTAAGGATGACGTTATCAAGTCGTCGGGCTACCGTATCGGTCCGTTCGAAGTGGAAAGTGCGCTGATGACTCACCCGGCCGTAGTGGAATGTGCCATTACAGGTGTTCCCGACGAAATCCGCGGTCAGGTGGTGAAGGCTACCATCGTATTGGCACCGGCCTATAAGGACAAGGCGGGCGAAGAACTGATTAAGGAAATTCAGGACCACGTGAAACGTACTACCGCACCTTATAAATATCCGCGTGTCGTTGAATTTGTCGACGAACTCCCGAAAACCATCAGCGGCAAAATCCGCCGTGTAGAAATCCGCGAAAAAGGAGCAAAGAAATAAAAGAAAGTATCTTTAAATTTTAAGGAGAAGTCCGTGCCGCTGTGAAAAGTCGGTACGGACTTTTCTGTTCTGTAGAGGGGAAATTTTGAAGTGTGTGTTATTTATATTATTTTTGTAAACTCTCAAAACTATCTTAAAATTCTGAAATACAATGAAAAGTGACCAATTATTTAATGCCCTTGCCGGAGCTGTCGTGGCTATCGGCCTGACTGCGTGTGGAACAAACGTCGTGAAAAAGCCTTACAATGAAGGCGTGAACGTGATTCCGGCCCCTGCCAGTCTGACTGTCGGAAAGGGAGAATTTTCTTTGAAGGGAAACACGAAAATTGGAGCAGTTGCTCCGGAAGCAAAAAAAGTAGCTGAATATTTTGTGGAAAAGATAGAGCGCTCGACTGGCTACGATCTTACGGTGGCAGACGAGGGCGACATCCGTCTGAACCTTGACCCGCAACTGGATATGAACAGCGAAGGCTATCGTCTGGAAGTGGGGAAAAACGGCGTGGAGGTAACGTCAAAGACTCCGCAGGGACTGTTTTACGGCATGCAGAGTTTCATGCAGCTCCTGCCGGCTGAAATTGAAAACGGCGAAAAGGTGGACGGTATTGAATGGTCGGTTCCTTATGTGAATATCACCGACGAGCCGCGTTTTGCATATCGCGGCATTCACTTCGACCTTTGCCGCCATTTTATGACGGTCGACGAGGTGAAGAAGCAGCTCGACGTGATGGCAATGTATAAAATCAACCGCATGCACTGGCACTTGACGGAAGACCAGGGCTGGAGAATAGAGATCAAGAAATATCCGAAACTGACGGAAATCGGTGGCAAGCGTATGGAGGGCGAAGGCTATGAATATGGCGGCTACTATACGCAGGAAGAAGTGAAGGATATAGTGGCGTATGCGGCCGAACGCTTCATTACGGTAGTGCCGGAAATCGAAATGCCGGGTCACGAAATGGCCGCTATTGCCGCCTATCCCGAATTGTCGTGCAAGGGCGAGCAGGGCGTTGTCCGCAGCATTTGGGGAATTGAGGATATCGTTTTGTGTCCGGGAAAGGAAAGCACGTTTGAGTTTTTTGAGAATGTGCTGAAGGAAGTGATGGAGCTTTTCCCGAGCGAATATATCCATATCGGCGGTGACGAATGCCCGAAAACAAGCTGGGCTGAATGTCCGCTCTGCCAGAAGCGCATCCGTGAAGAAAAACTGTTTGCCGACAAGAACCATTCGGCTGAAGAAAAGTTGCAGAGCTATTTCATTCAGCGCATTGAAAAATTCCTGGCCCAACATGGCCGCAAGATTATCGGTTGGGACGAGATTCTGGAAGGCGGACTTGCTCCGACGGCTACCGTGATGTCGTGGCGGGGTGAGCAGGGTGGCATTGCATCGGCCATGATGGACCATAATGTGATTATGACACCGGGCAAAAACGGTCTGTATCTCGATTTCTATCAGGGCGACAAGAAGATAGAACCTGTTACGATCGGCGGCTATACTTCTTTAAAGAAAATCTACGATTACAATCCTACACCCGACACATTGGTGGCTATCGGCAAGGACCATTTCGTCATGGGCGTACAGGCCAATGTGTGGAGTGAGTATATGTATACCAACGAACTCCGTGAATATCAGATGTATCCGCGTTCGCTTGCCTTGGCCGAAGTGGCTTGGACTAAAACGGACCGTAAGGACTACGCTGATTTTGAACGCCGAATCAATAATGCCTATGTCCGTCTTGACGGTCATGGCGTCAACTACCACATTCCGCTGCCGGAACAGCCGAACGGTTCTTGCAATACGGTAGTGTTTATGGACACGGTTTCAGTGGCGTTCAAGACTTCCCGTCCTGTAAAGATGGTATACACGCTCGACGGCTCCGAGCCGACGGCGGCTTCTGCCGAATATACGGAACCGTTGGCGTTCAGTGAAAATGGAACGATAAAAGTGGCTTCAGTTCTTCCTTCCGGAAAAACGAGCCGTGTCCGTACTGTTGAGGTGGTGAAACAGACGGCCGTCCCTGCTGTGGCGGTCGAAGGTGTAAAGCCGGGTTTGAATATGAATGTCACTTACGGTACGTATCTGAATGTCGATGAACTGAAGGCTTCCGGAAAGAAACCTGAAAAAGCGAAAGTCATTAAGGAAACCAAGGAGCTGGTGACGGTGGAACCAAGCACCAAGTCGATGCGTGGTGTGAAGCAGTTTGCTTCGGTAGCGGAAGGATATATTGAAATTCCGGAAACGGGAGTCTATTATGTGTCTTCAGAATTGGAAGAGGTTTGGTTGGACGGCAAACTGTTGGTCAACAACCGTGGGGAAGTGAAGCGTTTCTCACGTGCCGACACTTCTGTTGCGTTGGAAAAAGGTTTGCATCCGGTGAAACTCGTGTTCCTGGGACATATTATCGGTGGTTGGCCGTCCAATTGGGGCGACGGCAGCTTGCGTCTGCGTAAAGCCGATGAAACGTCGTTCAAGAACGTAACCGGCGATATGCTTTACTGTAAATAAAAGTGGAGAGGGGGGAGGCTTTGGGGCTTTCCCTCTCTATTGCCTGAAAATAAAAGGATATATAAGTATATGAAGAATAATATGATGCCCTTGTCGCTCACTGCTTTTCTGCTTGCCGGAACAGCGGTTGGGATGGCGGCGAAAAAGCCGAATATCCTATATATAATGTGCGACGATATGGGTTATGGAGATCTTGCCTGCTATGGTCAGCCTTATATACAGACTCCGAACATCGACCGTATGGCGCAGGAGGGAATGCGTTTTACGCAGGCCTATGCCGGAAGTCCGGTGAGTGCCCCGTCGCGCGCCGCTTTCATGACCGGCCAACATAGCGGACACGGCGAAGTGCGCGGCAATAAGGAATATTGGAAGAATGTGCCGATGGTGATGTATGGCGAAAACAAGGATTATTCCGTTGTCGGTCAGCATCCCTATGACCCCGACCATGTGATTTTGCCGGAGATTATGAAGGATAACGGCTATACGACCGGCATGTTCGGCAAATGGGCGGGCGGTTACGAAGGGTCGGTTTCTACGCCCGACAAGCGTGGCATCGATGAGTTTTATGGATATATCTGCCAGTTCCAGGCTCATCTGTATTATCCGAATTTCCTGAACCGCTACAGCAAGGCGGCAGGCGACACGGCTGTCGTGCGTGTGACAATGGAGGAGAATATCCGATATCCCATGTATGGCGACGGATATGAAAAGCGTTCGCAATATTCTGCCGACATAATTCATCGCGAAGCCCTGAAATGGCTCGACAGTCAGAATGGCGACCGTCCGTTTTTCGGAATTTTCACCTATACCTTGCCGCATGCCGAACTTTGTCAGCCGCAGGATTCCATTGTAGGAGCCTATAAAAAGAAGTTTTTTGTGGACAAGACCTGGGGCGGATCGAAGTGGTCGCGCTATAATCCTGTCGTGTATACCCATGCCCAGTTTGCGGCTATGATTACGCGGTTGGATGCGTATGTGGGCGAAATTCTGGATATGCTCAAGAAAAAAGGTCTGGATGAAAACACGATTGTCATTTTTACGAGCGATAACGGTCCTCACGAAGAAGGCGGTGCCGATCCCCAATTTTTCGGTCGTGACGGGAAGCTGCGCGGCTTGAAGCGTCAGTGTCTTGAAGGCGGTATCCGTGTTCCTTTCATTGTACGTTGGAGCGGAACGGTTGAGGCGGGAACTGTTTCCGACCATATTTGCGCTTTCTACGACATTATGCCGACGTTCTGCGAACTGATTGGAATAAAAAATTATGAGAAAAAATATTCCAACAAGAAAAAACAGCCCGACTATTTTGATGGAATTTCGTTTGCTCCGACATTGTTGGGAAAGGGAAAACAGGTGGAACATGATTTCCTTTATTGGGAATTCGACGAAACCGACCAGATAGCCGTACGTCAGGGTGACTGGAAATTGATCGTGAAAAAGGGTGTCCCTCATTTGTATAATTTGGCGACCGATCTTCATGAGGACGTTGATTTGGTTTCAAAATATCCGGAACGGGTAGAAAAAATGAAAGAAATTATCTTCCGTGAGCACACTCATAGTCCTTATTTCTCGGTGACACTTCCGGAAAAATAGTTCATCTTTTTTTGTGCAGACATCTCGCACTCTTTTTTCTCGGGAAGGAGTGCTGTGCGGGTTTCTGATAATGGGTAGGAAGAAAGGATAATTTTTTTTGATTTGTAAATCGTTGAATTATATAATGTTGAATAAAAACTATGCTTTTTAGCATAATTTTTTAGCAAAAATATTTGGAGCGTAATGAAAAAGTGTCTACCTTTGCACTCGCAAAACGAAAAACGGCGGTACCGCAGTGGCGGTCAAGTTTCGAAAGAGACGCGCCGAAAGAAATTTTGAAAAAAAACTTGCAAAAAGAT
>URMA01000020.1 GCA_900548875.1 uncultured Porphyromonadaceae bacterium
GTTCTTTTTCTATGGCACGCGGTCCCGCTATTTCTGACCAATCTTTCTCGCCGCACGATGTCAATAAGACAAATGCCAGCAGTGTGAATACGTAACAGAATTTATTCATATAGTTAATTAATAAATAAAGTTCATTTATATGAATGTCTTGTTTATTCCAGACAGACCAGTGTCATGTCGTAGTCTACGGAAATGGTAGTTTTTTCCTCCACCACAGCCCCTTGTTCGAACTCCTGTTCGCCATGCTCATTCTCGACGATAGCATAATCCTTGTCGTAGATAGTTACTGGGAAGTCGTATTTCATTTTCACCTGATAAGTGCCGGGTATCCAGGGCCAGGGGTGTGGTAGGAACTCAAACTCTGGTTTTGATACCATGACTTTGCACGTGGTGTGTGCAGGGATGCAATAGCTTTCCTTTGTAAAACTGTCGGCTGTTGTTTCTATTCTGTCTCGGGAATCGATAAGTGAATACAAATAGTTGCCATTAGAATCGTATATACCCATGAAATTTTCAAATTTTTTGGGAAAAGGAACGCCTGATGGTAGAGTCGTTTCTTCCAGAGTGGGCAATTGAATGTGAATGGCTTTTGATGTATTGTTTGTCCAGATTAAATAAAATTCAAGGAACTTGTTTTGAAATTTTACAGCTGCTTTGTCTCCGAAATCGATTGTAGTGCTGTCTGGAGCTCCCCAATTATCAATAGTTTCAAAAGTAAATATTGCCGACTGTCCGTGTGTCAGTTCTTTTTCTATGGCACGCGGTCCCGCTATTTCTGACCAATCTTTCTCGCCGCACGATGTCAATAAGACAAATGCCAGCAGTGTGAATACGTAACAGAATTTATTCATATAGTTAATTAATAAATAAAGTTCATTTATATGAATGTCTTGTTTATTCCAGACAGACCAGTGTCATGTCGTAGTCTACGGAAATGGTAGTTTTTTCCTCCACCACAGCCCCTTGTTCGAACTCCTGTTCGCCATGCTCATTTTCGACGACAGCATAGTCCTTGTCGTAGATAGTTACCGGGAAGTCGTATTTCATTTTCACCTGATAAGTGCCGGGAGCCCAAGGCCAAGGTTTTGGAAAATTCGGAAAATGCCCCGGAGAAATATTCATTTTACATGTGGAATGGGCAGGGATGCAGTATCCCGGTTCCAGTAAATTCCATAGGTCGATCACATAGTTGGCATCCAGCAGGGAATATTGGTATTCTCCTTTGTAATTATAAATGCCAAGATAGTTCCTGAACTTTTCGGGGAAAGGACCGCCTTCCGGAATGTCAGTATAAATATCCGGCAACTTTACATAAATGGCTTTAGATGTATTGTTTGTCCATATCAAGTGAAAATAGATGAAGACGTTATAGTATTTTACTGCTGCTTTATCGCCGAAATCCGGTATTGGATTGTCGTTACAACCCCACCCTTGGTAGGTCTCAAAAGTAAATATTGCCGACTGTCCGTGTGTCAGTTCTTTTTCTATGGCACGCGGTCCCGCTATTTCTGACCAATCTTTCTCGCCGCATGATGTCAATAAGACAAATGCCAACAGTGTGAATACGTAACAGAATTTTTTCATAAAATGAGCGTTTGTGGTTTGTTTTTCGAAAGTATTAAAAATTTTGAGCAATTCCGATTTTTTTTTGCATTTATTAATAAATATAGGACAAAAACAAACAGAAAAGGCTGTCGCAGGTCTTGTGCCTGCAACAGCCTTTGTCGGTATTGATTAATCGTTCGATTATTTCAATTTAGCTTGGATAGCTTTGCTTTCTTCTTCGTAGCCCGGTTTGTTGAGGAGAGCGAACATGTTTTTCTTGTAAGCTTCCACACCCGGTTGGTTGAACGGATTTACATCGAGGATGTAACCGCTGATACCGCAGGCTTTTTCGAAGAAATAGATGATTTCGCCGAGGTAGTATTCAGTAAGTTCCGGAAGTGTGATGTGGATGTTAGGAACACCGCCGTCAACGTGAGCGATAACTGTTCCGAGTTCTGCCATCTTGTTCACTTCGTCGATGCGCTTGCCGGCGATGTAGTTCAAACCGTCGAGGTTGGCTTCGTCGCTTGGAATGCGTACTTCGTGCTGCTGTGTAGCAACGGAAATCACTGTTTCAAAGATAGTGCGTTCGCCTTCCTGAATCCATTGGCCCATTGAGTGAAGGTCGGTAGAGTTGTCGACAGCTGCCGGGAAGATGCCCTTGCCGTCCTTACCTTCGCTTTCACCGTAAAGCTGTTTCCACCATTCGCCGAGGAAGTGGAGCTTCGGGTTGTAGTTGACAAGAATTTCTGTTTTCTTGCCGGCCTTATAGAGGGCGTTGCGGGTTTTTGCATAGAGGTATGACAAGTTGGAGTCGTCGGCGTTGGCTGTAGCTTCTTCCATAGCCTTGGCACCGGCAACGAGTTTGCGGATGTCGAATCCTGCAACGGCAATCGGAAGCAAGCCTACCGGAGTGAGAACAGAGAAACGTCCGCCGACATTGTCTTCGATAACGAATGTGGCATAGCCTTCTTCAGTAGCCAGCTTGCGGAGAGCGCCGCGTTTTGCATCGGTTACGGCTACAATATGTTTCGTGGCAAATGCCTTGCCTTCCTGCTTTTCGAGCATTTCTTTCAACAGACGGAAAGCAATGGCCGGTTCAGTTGTTGTACCGGATTTGGAGATTACGATGATACCGAATTTTTTGCCTTCCAGAAGTTTTATCAATTCATAGGTGTAGTCTTCACCGATGTTCTGACCTGCGAACAGAACGCGTGGACCGTTGGCCGGTTTCAAGGCAGCGAATGAGTCGCTGAGAGCTTCGATTACGGCCTTTGCACCGAGGTAGCTTCCGCCGATACCGATAGCTACAACGTATTCGCAGTCGTCGCGAAGCGTTTTGGCTGCTTTTTCGATTCCGGCGAGGAATTCGTCAGACAAAGATGATGGCAAGTGCAACCAGCCCAGGAAGTCGTTGCCAAGACCTGTGCCTTTTTCCAATTTTTCAAGTCCTTCTTTAGCACTTGCGTTAAGTGCATTGATTTCTACATCGCTAACCGTACCGTGTACGTTTTTGATGTTGAGTTCCAAATTCTTCATAATACTTTTGAATTAATCAAATTGTTGTTATCCAATACGTTTCAATAGTTGTGCGGCATCTTACAGCAATTTGTCCGCCAAGGCGTCGATGGCTGTCTGAGCCGGTACTTTATTGTAGAGAATGTCGTACACACAATTCAGAATCGGCATATCCACGTTGTATTTCCGGTTGATTTCGTAGATACACTTCGTTCCGTAGTAGCCTTCCGCCACCATTTCCATCTCCATCATTGCCGCCTTCACTTTGTAGCCGCGTCCGATGTAGGATCCGAAATTGTGGTTCCGGCTGAATTTTGAGTAGGCCGTCACCAGCAGGTCGCCCAGATAGACGGAGTCGGTGATGCAACGGTTTCCGCCGCAGACGGTTGTGAGGAAGCGGTCCATTTCGCGGATGGCGTTCGACACGAGCATTGCCTGAAAGTTGTCGCCGCTTTTAAGTCCGTAGATGATACCGGCACAAATGCCGTAGACGTTCTTGAGAACGGCTCCGTATTCAATGCCGTCGACGTCGGTCGACACGATGGTCCGCAGTTTCGGGCCTTGCAGGCATTGGGCGAAGCGTTTGGCAAGCTGTATGTCCTTGCTGCCGATGGTGAGGTAGGACTTTCTTCCCAAAGCCACCTCTTCGGCATGGCACGGTCCGCCGATAACCAGCTGATGTTCCGGCCGGATATGGTAGAAATCGCGCATGTAGTCGGTGACGATGGCATTTTCGTCGGGTACGATGCCTTTTACTGCTGAAACAATGCACTTTCCGCTCAAGTCGACCGTGATTTTCTTCAGGTGTTCCTTGATGTAGGGAGAAGGCATTACCAGCAGCAGGGTGTCGGCTTCGCTGCACACGGCGTTGATGTCTGACGAGAAATGTATTCTGTCGGTGTCAAACATGACGTCGGACAGGTAGACCGGATTATGCTTGTCGCGGAGGAAATCGGCGATGCGGTCGTCGCGCCGCATGTACCAGATTATTTCCCGACAATTGGTGAGCAACAGTTTAGCGAGGGCGGTTGCCCAGCTTCCGCCCCCCATCACTGCAATTTTTCCTGGAAATTCCATTCGAACTAAAAATATATTCTTCTTGGTTACTTTGTTCTGTTCAGCCTATTTGGCGTTTTCTACCCAACGGGCTACATCTTCCTTCGTCGGGTTGGCAAGTTCGAGCTTGAATTTCTTATTGAGTCCGCAGAGGTCCTGCTGCAACTTGTTAGGGTTGGCATCGCGGAGACTTTCTACGGTCAGATAGCCTGCTTTCTGTACGGCAGGAACCCATTCGGCCGGCACGCCGATAGCCGTGTAGGCTTCTTCGCGGTCGCGTTTTGCCACCTTTTCCGGACGCATCTGCGGGAAGAAGAGCACTTCCTGAATGGTTGTCTGTCCGGTCATGAGCATCACGAGACGGTCCATGCCGATACCCATACCTGATGTCGGAGGCATACCGTATTCAAGGGCGCGGATGAAGTCCTTGTCGATAATCATCGCTTCGTCGTCTCCCTTTTCGCTCAGCTTCATCTGTTCAACGAAGCGTTCGTACTGGTCGATCGGGTCGTTCAACTCGGAGTAGGCGTTACACAATTCCTTGCCGTTGACCATCAGCTCGAAACGCTCTGTCAAATCCGGGTTGTTGCGGTGACGCTTTGTAAGCGGCGACATTTCAATCGGATAGTCGATGATGAATGTCGGCTGTATATAGTTGCCTTCGCACTTTTCGCCGAAGATTTCGTCGATGAGCTTGCCTTTGCCGAAGGATTCGTCCACTTCGATGTTGAGCTTTTTGCACACGTCGCGGAGCTGGTCCTCGTTCATGCCGGTGATGTCGATGCCGGTGAATTCCTTGATGGAGTCAATCATCGTCACGCGCTTGAATGGTGCCTTGAAGCTGATGACATTGTCGCCTATCTTTACTTCCGTAGAGCCGTTCACGTCGAGACAGATCTTTTCGAGCATCTTTTCCGTGAAGTTCATCATCCAGTTGTAGTCCTTATAGGAAACATAGATTTCCATGCAGGTAAATTCCGGATTGTGGGTGCGGTCCATACCTTCGTTGCGGAAGTTCTTCGAGAACTCGTAAACGCCTTCGAATCCGCCTACGATGAGGCGTTTCAGATAAAGTTCGTCGGCAATGCGGAGGTAGAGAGGAATGTCGAGCGCATTGTGGTGAGTGATGAACGGACGCGCAGAAGCACCGCCCGGGATGGACTGGAGGATAGGAGTCTCCACTTCCATGTAGCCGTGGGAGTTGAAATACTCACGCATGGAGTTGTACACCTTTGTACGCTTGATGAATATGTCTTTTACACCGTCGTTCACCACCAGGTCAACGTAGCGTTGGCGGTAGCGGAGTTCCGGATCTTCGAATGCGTCGTAGGTTACACCGTCCTTCACCTTGACGATAGGCAGCGGACGCAACGACTTGCAGAGCAGCTTGATGCTCTTGGCATGTACGGTGATTTCGCCCATTTGAGTTCTGAATACAAAACCTTGGATGCCTACAAAGTCGCCGATATCGAGCAATTTTTTGAAAAACACATTGTAGAGGTCCTTGTTTTCATCCGGGCAAATGTCGTCACGACTAATGTAAACCTGGATTCTGCCTTCTGCATCCTGAAGTTCCATGAAGGAAGCCTTTCCCATGATGCGTCGGCTCATGATACGTCCCGCGATGCTCACATTACGCACCTCGGCTCCGTCCTTAAAATTTTCTTTGATTTCTTTTGTGTGGCCGGTTACAACGAATTCGGCAGCCGGATACGGCTCGATTCCCATTTTACGCAACTCGGCAAGACTGTTACGACGAACAATCTCTTGTTCACTCAGCTCAAGTACATTCATATTTTATTGCTTGTTATTTGTAATCCAATACCTTCAAGCGCACTTTACGCTTCAATTTGCAAAATTAAGCATAAATCCGCAAAATCAAGCATTTCAGTGGATAAACTTTGTTTATGAAGCCGGAGGGGTGTGCCGGAGAAAGCTATAAATGCCTTGCCGGGAAATAAAAAAGGAGCGTCGGGGCGCTCCTTGGGGTTATAGCTGGGATTTCAGTATTTCGGTCAGTTCGGCCACGCCTTCGGTGGCGGTTTTTGCGATGACGGTCACTTTGCCGGCGCCGTCGGGAATTGGGGCCGGGCGCGGGTCGATGTAGTAGATGGGCACGCCGGGGCGGACATAGTAGAGCAGTCCGGCAGCCGGGTAGACGTTGAGCGAAGTGCCGATAACTACGAATATGTCGGCTTGGCGAACCAACTCGATGGCAGGTTCAATGTTGGGCACGGCTTCCTGGAAGAACACGATGTGCGGACGTATGGGGTCGCCGTATTCGTCGCGGGTTTCCGGCGTGGTTTCCAGATTGTCGGGCGTAAGCGTGTATACGCGGTCTTCATGACGCATGGAGCGCACTTTCATCAGCTCGCCGTGCAGATGGAGCACATGTGTGCTGCCGGCACGCTCGTGCAGGTCGTCGACATTCTGGGTGATGATGTGCACATCGAAATAATCTTCCAGCTTTTTCAGCCCGATGTGGGCCGCATTCGGCTTACATTTGAGGAGCTCTTTGCGGCGTGTATTGTAAAATTCATGCACCAGTGCCGGGTTGCGTACGAATCCGTCGTGGCTTGCCACGTCCATTACCGGGTATTTGTCCCAAAGTCCGCCGGCGTCGCGGAAGGTCGACAGTCCGCTTTCTGCGCTGATGCCGGCGCCGGTTGATACGATTAGTTTTTTCATAGCTATGCTGTTGTTAGTAGTCGTCTGGTGTGTCAGTTGTCGGAAACGGTCAGAGATAGCATTGTCCGGTGTAGGCGGTTTTTCGTGTGTTGGCCGGAAAGTTTCCCTGTCATGTCCGAACATGGAACAGACACTACGAAGATAGTAAATTTTCGGTAAAATTGCTAATTGGAAGAGTAGAAAAGCTGGTGCAAAATTATTGTAAAATTTGTATCTGTTGGTTAAATATTCGGCCATTTCTTGCTATGTTTGAAAATATCGCTAACTTTACCAAAAAAGTTTTGAATAACGTTGTCATTCAGAATGAGTGGAATAGAAATGCTATGAAACACATAATGCCCAACTTTTGAACGACATGCGAGAGAGACTATAATTTGACAATAACCTATATTTTAACTTAAAATCTAATTTAGTATGAAAAAGTCATTACTTAATTTGGCGTTCGGCGGCCTTGCCATGCTGTCGATGGCGTCAATTGCGAATGCCCAGACTTTGACATTGGATTGGAAGTATACGGAGGATATTCCGACTTCTGTCGGTGCAAGAACTGTAACCGGATTCCAGGGTAAATTGTGGACAAACGACAAGGATGCAAAACAACTCATTTATTGGGATGCCGAAGGCAAGCATGTCGTAACAGGTGCTGAAGGTGCATCGCTCGCCGGTACCGGTACGGCTATTACTGTCGACAATGCCGGTAACCTTATTGTGAACGGCGGATTCCCGAATGCGGCATCCAGTACAACATTCCAGATTCTTCCTGCTGGAGGAGATGCTCTGATTGATTTGAATGTAACGCTTCCTGAAGGAGTGAAAGCCGGCCGTATGGACGTTATGGGCCGTGCTATCGGTAATGTGATGAGTGAGGACGGTGGTGCCTTCTACATTATTCCGACTGAAGGCACAAAGATTGCAAAAATTTTTGTTGCCAATGGTGCCCAAGTGGCAGAAAAGACAGAGGCGTCTGCCCAGACGATTGCAGTGGGTAGCATTGCCGCTGCCGACAACCTGACATACGTTCAGCCGCTTGATAACGATGTGAACGGATGGAACGTTGCATGGCGTGTCCGCACAGGCAAGGATTTCTGCTATTGGCAGGATGGCGAAACAAAGGTGTACAGCAATGTGGGAGCTTCAACAACATCCGGAGGTGACATTGTTGTGCTGAATGGCGTTACTTATACTTTTGAACCGACGGGTACAGATTATGCCGACGGTTTCCAGGTGGTTGACCGTTCGACAAATACTGTCGTTGCCACTCACGAAGCTGAATGTGCAGCAGTATCAGCTGCAACAAACTCTTTGATTGTTGAAAAGGTTGACGAATATACGGCAAATGTATATCATATGCTTCCGAGCAGAATGGTAGCCAAATATACATTCGCATTGCCGAAACCAATACCACTTGACGTGAGAAATGCTTATGCATACGATATCACAGTTGCTACAGCTGAAGGTAAGGCTACTGTAAGCTATCGTCTGAATGCTCCGGCTTCTGCTGTCAAAGTTCAATTGTGGAACGGCGAAGAATTGGTAAAGGAAGTTGACGGTACAACAATTGCCGAATATGGCGATCAGGAAAAGGCAACTGTCAAGAACTTGAATACCGTAGTTATGGACATTGCCGACGTTACAGCTCCGGGTAACTATACATATAAGGTAAAAGTCAGCAGCGACGTTGTGGACACTCCTACTGCCGCAGGTCCTGTTTACCGTTTCTGGAGTCCTTACGGAATTGCTGTGGACAATAATCCTGACAGCCCGCATTTCGGTCGTGTTCTTGTAACAGAAACTCAAACAAGCTTGCCTGACAAGACTTATCATTCAGCTCCGTCATTGGGAGGTATCGGCATTGGTATCTATGCATTCGACCAGATGTTGCAACCGATTGAAAATGCCAATGGTACTCACGGTTTCACAGCCGGAATGGAAATGTCGACAGGCAAATATCCAAATGAAGCATCTGCTATTTATGACCCGAAACGTATCCATATTTCGGACGACGGACGTATTTTCTTGTCACGTGTGACTACAAGCGCTTCTTCTTTGTGGGAACTCAATCCTGACGATTTGGATGCTTCCGCAACAGAAATCTTCAAGGGCACTCTTGGCACTGACGGTTATATGACAGATGCTGAAGGTAACTTCGTTGCCGGTCCGGCTACTGCCATGGATGTTTGGGGCGAAGGCGAAAATTTGAAGGTAGCCATCGTTTCTTGTCAAAACGGTTACGCACTTGATCCTAAGGTTCACCGTGTAGACGTTTATAATTTGGGAACGGCAACAGAATGGTCAAGCAAGCCGTCACAGGAACTTACTTCTATCAGCAATAAATATTGGATCAACTCTGCAGTAGTAAATGTGGCATTTGATGCTGACGGTAAAGGTTTGACAGTTGGTCAATATCGTGCTGCTCCTAATGACAATGAACCTGCCTACAAGCATGTGAACCTTGAAACAGGTGAAGTTGACTATACAGATGTTACAACCATTGCCGGCGGTGCCGGTATGGCATGGAATGCCGACCACACTTTGTTTGCCATGACAGTTGGAAAGGGTATTATTGGTATCTTTGAAGTAACAAAAGATGAAAGCGGTGTTCCGACATTCACAAAGAAATATGAATTCAACACCGGTTTCGGTACAAACATCAACGCAATTGCATGGGATGCTGCCAACAACCTCTATACTTGCTCAAATTCAGGCGAGGAATTCGGACAGTTCGCTATGCCGCGTGAAAGTGGTGATGTTACTGTAGCTGCTGCCGCTAAATACGGCTTCGAAATTGAACCGGTTATTCCTGAAAACCTTTATCTCATCGGTTCTGTCAACGGTTTGGAATGGAATCCGACTCAAGGTGAATTGATGACCAACGAAGGTGACGGTGTGTTCTCTACTCAAATCATCGACGGTACGGCTGGTGCAACATTCGGCTTCTCTTCTGTATTGGCTGAAAACAACGACAATGGCGGTTGGGATTATGTAAATGCAAACCGTTACGGTGCCGTTGCCGACAATACTCCGGTTGTAATCGGTGAAGAAAATGCAATCTATCAAAATGCATTTGCTTTCAACTTGCCGAAGTCCGGTACTTACAACTTGACAGTAAATATTGCCAAGATGAGCATGACTGTAGAATATGTTGAACCAGAAAATCCGGAAGCTCTCTACTTGTTCGGAACTATTACGGAAACTGACCAATGGGTTCCGACTACTAACGTAGAACTTACGAATGACGGTAATGATGTCTATACTGCTGAGGATGTTGAAATCTTTGCATCCAGCGATGAAGGTGAAACTTACGGTTATATCGCATTTACGGCAACTCCGAGCGAAGACTGGAATGTAGTGAACGCTACTCGTTACGGTCCTGTTGTTACAAACACTGAACTTGTAAGTGAAACAGCCATTGAAATCGGTAGAAACGGTGACACTTCTTACAAGATTGTTCCGGGAACATACGATGTTACAGTTGACTTGAAAGCCAATACCGTTACTGTTGTAGAAAAGGGCAGTGGTGTTGAGCAGGTAATCAATGCTGTTGCCGTTATCGGTGGAAACGGAAACATCCGCATCGTGGGCGAAGCTCAAAGCGTTTCTGTTTACAACGTGAACGGTCAGGCTGTAGTATTGAACAGCGCAGAACGTTCGTTCGATGTAGCTGCCGGCATTTATGTAGTGGTAGTTGACGGTAAGACTACAAAGGTTATGGTGAAATAATCAGAAAGATCGTTTCGACTTCATTTGATAATGGAATGGGCTTTCGGGGTGACCTGAAAGCCCATTCCTTTTGTGTAAGGCCCATTGGAAATCGTAGGCCAATACGCTAAGTTGTACTTCGGGAATACAAAATTGAATAAAATCGTTTTGCATTCCGCTCAGCTTTATCTATCTTTGTAGAAGATAGGATGCGCCTTGGCATAAAACTCAAACAAGTTTGGTTTTCAGCACGCGGCTTTCGCTATCTTTGTAAAATAGCAATGTATTTTTGAGAAATGAGTACAATTAATAGCATACAAGACGAGATTATTGATGAATTCAGCGGATTCTCCGACTGGATGGATAAGTATTCGCTGATTATAGAGATGGGTAATTCCCTTCCTGCACTTGATGAAAAATATAAGGTCCCTGAAAATCTTATTGAGGGTTGTCAGAGCCGTGTGTGGGTGCATGCCAATTATGAAAACGGCGTAATTACGTTTGAAGCCGACAGCGATGCAATTATTGTCAAGGGAATTATTTCCCTGCTGATTCGTGTGCTTTCCGGACAAACTCCTGACGATATTCTGAATGCCGACCTCTATTTCATTGATGAGATTGGCTTGCAGGAGCATTTGTCGCCTACACGTAGCAACGGTCTGTTGGCGATGGTGAAGCAAATCAAGATGTATGCCTTGGCTTTTAAGGCAAAAGAAACATTGTAGAAATGGAAATGCTAAAAAATAAGTGGGTGCTTGGAATGGCGGCCTTTTTGTTGGTCACTGTTGTCGTTTATCTTTTTGTACCTCTTTTTAAAGTGTCAATTTTTGGAATTGACACGGGGCTTGACTATCTGAAGATTGTGATTAAGACCAAGAATGTGGCAAATATTGTGTCATTTCTGTTGCCGTTCATCGGCTGTGTCGGAGGCGTAGCGTGCGGATTGTGCAAGGGGCGCGGACCGCATATTCTGACGGTGGCCTTTTCGTTGCTTCCGGTCATGTTTTTCAGCTATTTCATCATTATGCTTCAGAAATATGCCAGTGCAAAAATTATGGGAATAGAGCTTGTGTCGGTGTTTGATTTGGTGGGAAACGGCATTTGGCTCGGACTGTTGTCGTCGTTGTTGGCACTGGCGGCGTCTGTCATGCTTGTAGTGAGTGATAAAAACAAATTTAAATCATAAACCATTAACACTTATCATTTATGTTTAAGAATCAACCTAAAGGTCTTATCCCGGCGGCCCTTTCCAACATGGGAGAGCGCTTCGGATATTACATTATGAATGCCGTGCTGACACTGTTCCTGTGCTCAAAGTTCGGTTTGAGCGATGAAACGGGCAGCCTTATCTACTCTTTCTTCTATGCCGGCATCTATGTCCTCAGTCTGGTCGGTGGTATCATTGCCGATAAAACTCAAAACTATAAAGGTACTATTATCAATGGCTTGATTATCATGTCGGCCGGTTACCTGATTCTTTCTATTCCAATTTTGTCGACTGCCAACAATATTTCCTGGCTGTTGCCGCTGACTTGCGTTGCCTTGTTCCTGATAGCGTTCGGTAACGGTCTTTTCAAGGGGAACCTTCAGGCAATTGTCGGTCAATTATACGATAATTATGAGGCAGAAGCCGCCAAGGAGGGTCCGGAAGCTCTGGCTGTCGCCAAAGGCAAGCGTGATTCCGGTTTCCAGATTTTCTATGTGTTTATCAATATCGGTGGTCTTGTTGCTCCTTTTGTAGCTCCTCTGTTGAGAAACTGGTGGCTGAAAGCCAATAACATGATTTACAATTCCGACATGCCGGCCTTGTGCCATGCCTATATCAACGAAGGCGCAGACATGGCTGCCGAAAAGATGAACAATCTGGTAGAACTTGCCGCTAAAGTCAGCACCGTTCCTGTCACTGACCTCGGCGCTTTCTGTGGCAAGTATCTTGACGTTTTCAATACAGGTATTCATTATTCATTTATCGCATCTGTTGTGGCAATGCTCATTTCACTTGTCATATTTATTGCCACTAAGAAGATTTTCCCGACTCCGGGCAAGAAGAGCGCTCAAACAGCAGTGGAATATTCAGCAGAAGAGAGAATGGCAATGGCAAAAGAAATCAAACAGCGTATGTATGCTTTGTTTGCCGTGCTTGGTATCGTGATTTTCTTCTGGTTCTCATTCCACCAGAACGGAACTTCTCTGTCGTTGTTTGCCCGCGACTTTGTCAATACCTCCGTTATTCCTCCTGAAATCTGGCAGGCAGTGAACCCGTTCTTTGTCATTGTCCTTACACCGATTATCATGGTTATTTTCGGTTCTCTCTCTCGTCGTGGCAAAGAAATCTCCACACCGCGAAAGATTGCCTACGGTATGGGTATCGCCGGATTGGCTTATCTGTTCCTTGCCTTGTATTCTTATTCACAGGGCTATCCTTCGGCAACAGAATTCAAGGATATGGCCGACGCTTCGAAAGCTGCTATGAAGGCGGGTCCGTGGGTACTGATCGTGCTTTATTTCTTCCTTACCGTGGCTGAACTTTTCATTTCTCCGCTCGGGCTTTCATTCGTTTCCAAAGTAGCTCCGAAGAATCTCCAGGGACTTTGCCAGGGCTTATGGCTGGGCGCTACTGCCGTCGGCAACTTGCTCCTCTGGATTGGTCCGTTGATGTACAACAAAATCCCTATCTGGCAATGCTGGACAGTCTTCCTTGTTGTATGCTGCATATCGATGGGCGTGATGTTCGGTATGGTGAAATGGCTTGAACGCGTGGCTAAATAAACTGTTTGTCCGCTTGTCGGGCGAAACTTTATATTGCCGGGCTGTCCTTTTGCTGGGACGGCCCGGTTTTTTGTTGTATTTGTCAGTTATTTCGTTTGTTATGGCTGACAGGTTAAAATGTTTGGTAAAATTACCATTTAAAATTTGTATTTTACCATATTGCGGTAGTATATTTGCAGTAGCGGAATGAAATCCGCAAGGGAAGAATTATTAGGATTTAAAAAATTGTTTTAGGTATGTATGTCTTTAAACACATGAGAAACCACGAATTGATGAACGACTACCGTCGTTGTCTGTCGGCGGCCATAACGGGAAATTCCTACACGAGCCGCGAGAGTCTGATACGGACCGTATTGGCCACTTCACGACCGAAATTTGATGTCAGTTACGACTATGCGTTGCGCATGATGCAGGCAATGGTGCGCGACGGGAAGCCCTGTCCGCTGAAAGGTGTGCGCAAGCGGCAGATGTGGAACGAGTTCATGGCGCATGTAAGGGAGGTGCTTTCCCATCGTCGGTGCAGTCTTGCGGATGCCGTGGCTACGGTACTTGCCGAGAAAAACGCATCGCGCTACTATCTGTCGTACAAACAGGCTTCTAAAATCATTTACCATGAATTGCAGAATCGTCGTGGCGGTTGCCGTGCTTAGCCTGTTGGCGGGATGCCGCAGCCGTAGGGCTGTTGAGCAGACGGCAGTCGTCGGAAAAAACGCTGAGGAAACGGTGCGGACGGTGGCCGTGGGGAATGAAACCCGCGATGACGCGATTCGCGAAAATCGGACGGAATGGGAACTTTCGCCGCCTGACTCCTCGGGGCGGCAATATGTAAGCCGCGTATCGGCAGTGAGCCGCGAACAAGTCCGGAAAACGGAAAAGAACGGCAGCCGGGAATCCGAACGTCGAGCAGAATCGTCGGAGCATCGGGAACAGTCGTCGGTGCAGACGACGGAGGCGGAATCGCGCCCTGTGTTCCGTCCTGTCGTTTGGATTGCCGTTGCAGCAGTCTTGTTATTGTTAACCTTAAAAATCAGTAGAAAATGATCGTAGAAAACACTAAAAGAACCCTTCAGCTCAGTATCGACAAAGAGCAAATCAGAAAAGAAATTTATGCCGAAAGTGCCTGCATTGCGTTGCTTTCGCCTGCCGACGGCCGCCCGCCGGTCATCACCGACGACAATCGTGCGCTGGTGTATGTCTATATCGAAAAGGCGTTTGTAGAACTCGTGTCTTCGTTGGCCGCGTTTGTAGATGCCGCCAGTTTTGAGATGCCGGTTGGCGAGGAAATCCTGTCATTACCGTTGGTGGTGGACAGTACTTGCCGGGTGCAGGCCGATGTAGTTCGCCGGATGGTGGAAAATACGCTTTCTGCAGCGTCGCTCGGCTATTGCTACGAAAGCCGGAGGAACATTGCGGCGACGCTGTTTGAACGGCGCGACAGCCTTACGGCGCGTCTTCGCCGCTTGCTTGCAGGCAGTGGCGGACGACGGTGTTCCACTTGGTTATAAGGTGAGCTGGTAGGCAATCCGCGGTGTGCCGTTGTGGCAGTAAATGATGCCGCAGCGCTGGAATCCCATATTCTCCAGTGTGCGTTGCATGACGCGGTTGTCGGCATGGGTGTCGACACGCAGGTTGTGGTGACGTTCCGCACACCAATGCAGGCAGTCGCGCCCGATGCCGCCACGTTTGCCGCTGCTTGCCAAGCGGTGGACCACGGCGTAAGGCAGGTCGTTCAGCCAATGTCCGTTGTCGATGCGCGCATAGGTTGGGTCGTCGCCCACAATCAGTGCGAAGACGGCAATGATTTCGCCGTCTTCTTCCCACACATGGCAATAACGGTTGTCAATGTCGGCTTCGATTACCTCGCGCGACGGGTAGCCGTCAATCCATTGGTTCGGATTGCCGGTCTTTGCCATGAAGCGCTTGGCCCCTTCGTATATTTCCATGAGCCGGTCAAGGTCGGCCGGCTCTGC
This sequence comes from uncultured Porphyromonadaceae bacterium, assembly GCA_900548875.1. GTDB lineage: Bacteria > Bacteroidota > Bacteroidia > Bacteroidales > Muribaculaceae > Limisoma. Next base: position 15,246 of record URMA01000020.1, read on the forward strand.
TTTTCTAACATTCCACATGGTTACACAAAAATCAATGACGAACACTTTCCGCTGATGCCTTCCGCCACGGTCCGCAGTTCTTCGGCACTTACGGCACGAATCATGTCGGCAATCTCGTTGATGGTGTTCACCTGTCCGAAATTCAAAATTCCTTTTCCCAGTGAAAGTGCATGGCTTTCCAGATTTTCGCTGCTTACGAGCAGTTGGCCCACATATTGCTTTTTAGCCGCTTCAAGCGTTTTCTCCTTCAGTTCGCCCGAGGCAATGCGGCCGATTTCGTTGTCGATGATTTTCAGACATTTTTTCACCTGCCGTTCGTCGCTTCCGAAATATACAGTGAACAGTCCGCAGTCGGAAAACAGCGTTACGGACGACTCCACGGTGTAGGCATATCCCCTCCGTTCGCGGATGGCCACGTTCAGAATCGAGTTCATGCCCGGTCCGCCCAGCATATTGTTGAGCAGCAGGAGGGCGTATTTGCGGTTGTCGTGCATGCCGAAAGTGGGTACGCCCACCAGCGTGTGTGCCTGATGGGAGTCGATGTTTTTCACTTCCGAAAATACCGGGCTCATCGTGACCGGGACGCGGGGATTTCGCACGAGCGAGTGGTGCATCGGCGAGAAATAGCGTTCAGCCAAACGGAACATTTTTTCCTCGTCAATGCTACCGACGGCAAACAGTACCATGTTTTCGGGCACATAGAGCGATTTCAAGTAGCGGCGGCATTCTTCCGTGCCCATGCGCGACAGGCATTCTTCCGTACCGAGGATATTGTGTCCCAACGAATTTCCGCTGAAAATCATATCCTCGAAGTCATCGTAGATGGCTTCCGACGGCGAATCGAGATAGGAGTGGATTTCCTCCAACACCACTTCGCGTTCCTTTTCCAGTTCCTTGCCCGGAAAGACGGAATTCATCACCAGGTCGGCAATCAGTTCCACCGCACGTTCCATATTTCCCGAAGGAAATACCGAGTAGACCAGCGTCTCCTCCTTGGTCGTGTAGGCGTTCAGTTCGCCTCCTACCAGTTCCATTCGGTTCAGAATGTGCCATGCACGGCGTTTGCGCGTGCCCTTGAATATCGTATGTTCCACAAAATGCGCCAGCCCGTAGAGCGACGGTTCCTCGTCGCGGCTGGCATTCACCGCCAGTCCGCAATAGGCCACATTTCCCGGCCGCCGGCAGTAGACCACCCGCAGCCCGTTTGCCAGCGTATGCAATCGGTATGTCGTATCCATGTCAATCAGAAAAATAGTTTGCAAACTTACACAAATTTGTCTGATTCTTTCTCAAAAGAATCGGTTTTCTCATGTTTCAAAATGTTTGAAACGGGGAGTGAGATGTTGTCGGATATGTCCAGCAGGGCGTTGATGAGGTAGAGACGGTTGTAAGAAGGGAGGTCAGCGGGGGTGATGCGGGTTTCGCGGATTTGTCCTGTGGCAAGGAGATGCCGGCGGCGTATGCCGTTGAGCAGACAGGTGTCGGGCGTGAAAAGGCCGAGGCTGTTTTCCAGCACGATGTTGCTGTAAGACGTGTCGGTCAGGCAGCCGTCTTTCACGATGAGAATATCGTCGCAGCCGTCACGCATTTCCCGCAGATGTTCGAGTGCCGAACGGTCGGCGTATTTCAGTGCGTAGTCGATGTCGTGTCCTTCAACCAGCCGCAGCGTGTCGATTCTCCGGGGTGTGTAAGGGGTGAATGTCACTTCGCGTATGGCGGTGTCGTAGATGATGCGGCATTTCACTTTCTCTTTTCGGAACGGTTCGGGGACGGTTGTCGGAAAGCCGGTCAGTTGTGCCGGCCGGTGGAATATTTTTTCGACAGTGGCGCACATGCGCGCCTTGTGCATCTCCGGCAGACAGATGTTGCCGTCGGATACGCGGATGGTTTCAAGAAACAGTTGCATCATACGAATGGCAGATAAACTTTTTGTAATACTTCTTGATATTCACTTTCACAAAGACTGTTGACGGTAATGCCTCCTCCGCTTCGGAAATAGGCCTGTCCGTCGCGGTATTCAATGAAGCGGATCATTACGGCCGATCGGAGCGATGTCCCGTCGAAATAGCCGAACACTCCGGTGTAGAATCCGCGGCTGTCTTCTTCCGAACGTCGGATAATATCGAGAGTTGAAGGTTTGGGGGCTCCGCATATCGAGCCGGCCGGCAACAGCTCAAACAGCATTGTGCCGATGGTTTTCTGCCAGTTGTCGGGCAGAATGCCGCTTACTTCGCTCGACACTTGCAGCAGGTCGCCGTTGGTTGTGGCCAGACGGTCGATATAGCGGAACCGTTCTACCCGTACATTGCGGGCTATGCGGTTCAGGTCGTTGCGGATGAGGTCGACAATCGTGCAGTGCTCGGCGGTTTCCTTGTAGTCGTTCCGTATGATTTGTTCTGCATTCGGAATATCGGCGCTGATAGTGCCTTTCATCGGAAACGAGGAAATGCGGCCGTCGCTGACGGTGACGAATGTTTCCGGAGAGAAGCACACCAGTGTGTCGGGAATCATCAGCTTGTAGCGGGCACGGCTGCGCAGAAATATTTCTTCGGTCGAAAAATCGGTTTCGATGGGCGTTGCGGCAGTGAGGTTCAGCAGAAAAGAGTCGCCGCGCATCAGTCCGGCATGGGCTGTCGCAAACATTCGGCTGTAGCGTTTCCTGCTGATGGGATGCCGGCGGAAAAAGGTGCCTTTTGTTGCCGGTGGGGTGGCGGGAGCGTTGGTCATTCCGTCGATTTCCCACCAAATGTCTTTCGTTTGCAGCGGATTTTCCATGACGAAGCCTTCGCTCAATTCATAGTTCACTGCAAAGAGAAAAGGAATACGCCGGCTGCCCAGCTCGTCCATCCGCTTTCTGACACATTCTGCTGATATCATATCCATTACTTTGAAACATTTTGATTTTTCTGCAAAGCTACATCAAATAACGCGAATGCCGAAAACAGAAAGTTGGCGGATGATGTTTTTTATTACTTTTGCAGAAAAGAACCACGAACAGCCTAATGGAAAAAATACTGATTGTTGACAACTACGATTCCTTTGTATATAATCTTGTCCAGATTCTTCGAGAGTCGGGTCGTGCCTTCGACATTGTCAGGAACGACTGCATTCCCTTTGACCGCCTATCCGACTATCGGCGCCTGCTGCTCTCGCCCGGTCCCGGCGTTCCCCTTGAAGCCGGCGGACTGCTGCGGCTTATCGACCTGTGCCACACTACGCATTCCATTCTTGGCGTATGTCTCGGTCATCAGGCAATTGGGGAATATTTCGGGGCGAAGGTCCGGCAACTTTCCCGGCCGAAGCACGGACATGCTTCGCCGTTGCGCATCCTTGAGCCGGACGATGCGCTTTATTGCGGAGTGGAGAACGGAACGCGAGTAGGCCGTTACCATTCGTGGGTGTTGGACCGTGACACATTGCCGTCCTGTCTGCTTCCGACGGCTGTGGACGAGGATGGCAACGTCATGTCGTTCACACACCGTACATTGCCCGTTTTCGGTGTACAGTATCACCCCGAATCCGTAATGACGGTTCAGGTACAGGCTATTGTGCGCAACTGGCTGTCGGAATAGCTATTCGCCGATGACGGTCGGTCAGAATAGGTTAGAAGCCATATTTCCGGCAAAGCAATCGTGAAAAAGTCAGAACATCGCCGTTTTCAGGCAATTCGGATACGCCGGTAGCGTTAATCCAACGGTTTTCAAAGTCGGCCAAATCGCTTTCCAGTTTTTTCGTGTCAAGCGCTTGTCCGGCCTTGCAGCATTCGGTGAGGGTATTGATGTAAATGTCCCAGCGTTTTGCATAGTAGTCGTTTATCAAACCGGCCCATGAACGGCTTGCATAGTCGTTGAGGCGGCCGCCCCAGGTTGTAATCAGGTTGCGGGCATTATGTTCGTAATAGTTTTTGATGTCTTCATTGGAGCCGTAGTTTCGTGCTTCCTTAATCCAGTTCTGGAGCGTACAGCGGTCGTTGAATGAATTCAAGTCGTCCAAGTCCTTCAACAGTTCGCGCATGAGTGTTCCGTTTTCTTCCATTTTGGCAAGATCCTTTGCCGTGAAAGCCGCATCGAATTGCTTTTTGATTTCCGCAAAATAATTGCCCAGCACTTGACGGCCGACAACAATTAGGTCAAGCTTCATGGCATTGCGGTCGGCATCAGGGGTATTCAGCAGCAGTTTCCAGGCCTTGACCAGTTGTTCGTTGGTGTAGTTGTTTCCGGTGCGGCTGTTGTAGTTATTGTTGAACTTTGGCCGTTGGGTTGGCAGGATACCCAGTGTTCTTGGAACTTGAATGTAGATATCGTTGAACAGAATTTCCCAAGCGGCACGTACATCGTCAGAGGCTTTTCCTAAATGGCGGTCTGCCAGATTTTTCACCCATTCATCATCGGTCAGGGAGTTGGTCCAGGCCTTCTCGAATATGTATTCGTAGGGGAATTGCACCACATCCAGACCTTCCAGCGTAGAGCCGATTCCCTTCAGATTCTTGCCGCCTTCGTTTAAAGCTGTGTCCAGACGGTTTCCGCTGTCTTTCACATTTCCGGTCAGCGTAGTGTTGCCGCCGAAATTGCCCAGATAGCACCAAATGTAAGGTTGTCCGTGGAATTTGTCGGTAGTTTTCCACAGTTCCACTTTTTCACAATGATAATCGAGCATCCACATTTTCCCTTTCTTGACACCGGTCAGGAATGCTTCAATACGCGGTGCTGTCCATTGAGCCCTGTCGTGATAGAATAGCCAGGCCATTTGCAGCCATTCGGCCTCGGGATCGGCTTGTTTCAATGTGTTGAATATATTTTTTGACACACTTTTGAGATATTCGGGTTCCCAACTTGGCGGATCCACTTCGTTGAAGGGGTCAACACCATAGATGTGGTCAGTGCCGAACAGGCGTGTCTGTTCGTCGAGGAACATTTTCTGGATTTTTGCGAACAACGGTTCTTCCGGATTGAGGAAGTGACAACGGTAGGTGTCGGCAAAACCAGCCCATTCACCCAGGTATTGGATGTTTGCTTCCGGATACAGCCTCTTGAGTTCGGCAGGTACGTGTCCGGCAAATGCCGGCAGTACAGGCTTCATGTTCAAAGCTCTTTCACGAGCCAGAATTTGGCGTTGCAGTTCAATTTGATTGTCCAGCCATTCTTTCGGGAGCGGTCCGTTCCATCGGTCGATGTTTGCCATTCTGTGCCAGGGGAGGTAGGCGGGACCTGTAAAATAACTGCGGATTTCTTCGTCCGTCATGCCCAGATTGGTCCATACGTTGTACCACACGGCTTCCTGTCCGGTGATGGCAAGCGGCATATTGATGCCGTTCAGCGCCATCCAGTCGATGAAGCGTTCCCATTCTTTCCATGTCCAGAAAGGCATGGTGTAGCCATAGGTGCAATAGTTGAGGAAAAAGCGTCGTTCCACTTTTGCCGTTGCCGTTTCTTTGGTGGGAATAGTTGGCAGAACTTCCGGCATTTCCACCGGAACGTCGGCATACCACGAAACGGTAGTGTTGCAATAGCGTTTCAGGTAGTGGTTCAGTCCCGTTGCCATAGCGTTGGCGTTGTTGCCCGAGATGATGATTTTTCCATCACTGCTTTCCAGTGAATAGGTGTCGGCTTTCGACGGTACAAGCTTAAATTCAAATTGGGCGGTGAATTCGGGAATGAGCCGTTGTACGAGCTGTTCCGCTTCGCGAACGTCGTTTTGTTGCGCGATGGCATACAATGGAAGCAGGAATACTAGCAGCGCGATGAATAAATGTCTTTTCATAATATCTTTTGTCTACAAAGGGGGTTAAACTAAATGGAGTTGAAAAATGCGGCTATTCGCCGATGACGGTTGCCACGATGCGCCGTGGGGAAGGGGAGTCGCGGAATTCGCAAAGGTAGATGCCCTGCCATGTGCCGAGGTTTAGGCGGCCGTTGGTGATGGGGATGGTGAGTGAGACGCCTGTCAGCGTGGATTTTCCGTGTGCCGGCATGTCGTCAAGACCTTCCAGCGTGTGTTCGTAAAAAGTTTGTCCTTCCGGCACTATGTGGTCGAGAATCTCGTCGAGGTCGGTACGTACGTCGGGATCGGCATTTTCGTTGATGGTCAGTCCGCAACTGGTATGTTTTACGAACAGATGGAGCAGTCCCGTGCGGGGTAGCGGTGGCAGTTGCCGAAGGATTTCGGCCGTTACGAGATGCGAGCCCCGGCGGTGAGCCTTGAGGGAAAATTCGGTTTGCTGTATCATGTCAAGTTCTTTTAAGTCGTTTTCTTGTTGCGCGGATGGTGGAGCAGGATTTCTTCACGGAGATAGCTGCGGTCGATGTGCACATAGATTTCCGTTGTCGTGATGCTTTCGTGTCCGAGCATCTGCTGGATGGCACGCAGGTTAGCCCCGCCTTCGAGCAGATGGGTGGCGAAGGAATGACGGAGCGTGTGCGGACTGATGTTTTTCTGTATGTCGCATTTTTCGCACAAATCCTTTACGATATAGAACACCATCACTCTCGACAATTTCGCTCCTCTGCGGTTCAGGAAGAGAATGTCCTCGCTGCCTTTTTTTACGTCCATCTTGTTGCGCCACTCCAAATAGTTGAGAATCTCGGAAATGGCCGTAGTGGAAATAGGCACCATCCGCTGTTTGCTGCCCTTTCCTTCCACGATGATGTATTCTTCGTCGGCAAAGATGTGCGACATTTTCAGTCCTACCAGTTCCGACACGCGCAGTCCGCAGCTGTACATGGTTTCGATAATCGCCTTGTTGCGCTGGCCTTCGTAGGTCGACGTGTCGATAATGGATTCCATACGGTCTATTTCCTCCACCGTCAGTACGTCGGGCAGATGGCGGCCGATGCGCGGCTGTTCGAGCAATTGTGCCGGATTTGTTTCCAGGTAGCCTTCCAATTTCAGAAAATGGAAAAACGAGCGGATGCCCGAAACGATGCGTGCCTGCGACCGCGGCTGTATGCCCACTTCGTGGAGCGCGGCAAGAAATTCGTGCAGGTCGGCCTCTGTGATGCTTCGGATGGTTTTTCCTTCTTCGGCTGCATAGCGCAGAAGTTTGTTCACATCGTCGTCGTAGCTGTTGACGGTATTTTCCGACAAGCCTTTTTCGAGTGTCAGATAAGCCTTGTATTGACCGATTATCTTTTCTATGTCGTCTATTTCACGCATAAAAATAGTGGAAGTGAAACTAAAAATTACTAATTTTGCACCTAAATTGCAGAAGAAGTTTTCTACTGCAAACTTAGGTAAAAGAGATATTAATAGCAACTCATAGAACCAAGGTTTATGAAAATTTTAATAATCAACGGTCCGAACCTGAATTTGCTGGGAGTGCGCGAAAAAGGCATTTACGGCGACAGCTCGTTTGAGAGCTACTATCCGACGCTGAAAGCCCGTTACCCGCAAGTTGAGTTCGACTATTTCCAGAGCAATCACGAAGGCGCGATTATCGATGAAATCCATCGTCAGGGATTTGATGTCGACGGCATTGTGCTGAATGCCGGAGCCTATACCCATACGTCGATAGCTATCGGCGATGCCATACGTGCGGTGAAGTCGCCGGTTATTGAAGTGCACATTTCCAATGTCCATAGCCGCGAAAGCTACCGCCATGTGTCGATGATTGCCCCTGCCTGTAAAGGAGTGATTGCCGGTTTCGGTCTTGACAGCTACCGGCTGGCGGTCGAAGCTCTGCTGGCAGAATAGCCGGCCGTTGCAGCTGTAAGCCCTATCTTTTTAGAATCGATGCCGTGGACACGTGATAAATTATTAATTGTTTTCAAAATTGAATTGCGATGATAAGAAAAAAATTCACGAAAATTGTTGCTACGGTTTCCGACCGTCGTTGTGACGTTGATTTTATTCAGAAACTTTACGACAACGGACTGAACGTTGTGCGTATGAATTCCGCCCACCTTCAGCGCGAAGGTTTCGAGCGAATTGTCAATAACGTGCGCCAAGTGTCCGACCGTATCGGTATTTTGATGGATACGAAAGGACCGGAAATCAGAACAACAGCTAATGTCGACGATGAAAACCTGACATTTACAGCCGGTCAGAAGATAAATGTGATTGGTGACCCCGGACAATTGACTTCTTCAGAATGTATTTATTTGTCGTATACCGACATTCACCATGATGTGGAAGCCGGAATGCACCTGCTGATGGACGACGGAGAAATTGACTTTCTCATCGACAGCATTGAAGGCGAGGTGCTGCATTGTACGGCACAGAACGACGGCGAACTCGGCTCACGCAAGAGCGTGAACATTCCGGGTGCCAGCATCAAGCTGCCGTCGCTCACACAACGCGACATAACGAACATCGGCTATGCCATCGAACTGGGCGTTGACTTCATCGCCCACTCGTTTGTACGCAACAAGCAGGACGTGCTCGACATTCAGGCCATCCTCGATGCGCACAACAGCCCGATAAAGATTATCTCAAAAATTGAAAACCAGGAAGGTGTCGACAATATCGACGAAATTCTGGAAGTGTCTTATGGTATCATGATTGCCCGCGGCGACCTGGGTATCGAAATTCCGGCAGAAAAGATTCCTGTAATTCAAAAGCGCTTGATACAGAAATCCATCAACTGCCACAAGCCGGTGATTGTGGCCACTCAGATGCTCCACACGATGATTTCCAACCCACGCCCGACGCGTGCCGAAGTTTCGGACATCGCCAATGCCGTGTTCCAGCGCACTGACGCCTTGATGCTCAGCGGTGAAACGGCTTACGGAAAATATCCGGTAGAGGCCATTGCCACGATGACGAAAATTGCATCGGAGGCGGAAAAGAGCATGACAAACCACGATTTGTCGAACCACGAAATGTTCTGCGCAAGCACAGCCGACGTGACTGACTTCCTTGCCCACCGTGCCGTTGACTCGCAGTATGAAATCGGAACGAAGGCTATCGTGACCGACAGCTATACCGGCCGTACGGCCCGCTACTTGGCATCGTTCCGCGGTATCAGCCCGACACTTGCCCTGTGCTATCACAAGAATGTAACCCGTCTTTTGGCTTTGTCCTACGGCGTTTATCCGGTTTATCAGAAAAAGGTATCGACTTCGCGTGAATATCTTTATCACGGACTGATCCACCTTATCGAACACGGATTGATTACGCCCAACGACCTGATTGCCTACGTTGGCGGCGGATTTGGCGAAGGCAAGGGTACTACTTTCTTGGAAATCAACAAGGTGCAGGATGTGTTCGACAATTATTCCTGCTACGACCTTCCTAATTTGGAACAATCAGAAACAAAATAATGACAGAAGAACTCGAAGAATACATACTCGCGCATATTGACGAAGAAGGGGAGATGCTTCGGCGGCTTGACCGCGAAACGCATCTCTTCCACCTCCGCCCGCGCATGTGTTCCGGACATCTTCAGGGCAAACAGCTGAAGATGTTCGTGCGGATGATTCGTCCGCAGCATGTGTTGGAACTGGGCACGTTCACGGGCTATTCTGCCCTGTGTCTTGCCGACGGCATGATGGGCGGCGAATTGCATACGGTGGAAATCGACGACGAACTGGAGGACTTTATCCGTTCGCACTTCGAGGCTTCTCCGTTTGCCGACCGCATACACCTGCATATCGGCGATGCCCGCGAGGTGATTCCTACGCTTGGCCGCACGTTCGACCTGGTGTTTATGGACGCCAACAAGCGCGAATATCTGGATTACTATCATCTGGTGTTCGACTACGTTTCGCCGGGAGGATTCATTATTGCCGACAATACGCTGTGGGACGGCAAGGTGGTGGATTTCGGCAAGAAACTCGATGCGCAGACCGAAGGTATTCTGAAGTTCAACGATTTTGTGGCGGCCGACAGCCGTGTGGAGAAGGTAATAGTTCCGATACGCGACGGGTTGACCATCATCTATAAAAAACCGTAGAAAAACATATAAACGACAACAAAGAATTGATTTATGGAAAGTACAAGACAAGCAAAAATCGCACGACTGCTGCAAAAGGAGCTTAGCGAAATTTTCCGCCGCGAAACGGCGGCCATGCGTGGCGTGCTGGTATCGGTAAGTGCCGTGAGGGTTTCGCCCGACTTGAGCATTGCACGTGCCTATCTCAGCATTTTCCCGTCGGACAAGGCTGAAGAAATTTTGAAGAACATCAACCACAACGCCAAAACCATTCGCTTCGAATTGGCTAAAATCCTGCGCTATCAGCTGCGCAAGACTCCCGAACTGTCGTTCTTTATCGACGACTCTCTGGACTATATCGAGCATATCGACAACATCCTGAAGCAGGACACAGCCCTGCATCGCGATGACAAGGCCGAGGAGGAAGGCGAAGAATAATCGGCTGAAAGAAATATGAACCGGTTTCCGCTGAAGGTGGCGTTGCGCTACCTGGTTTCGAAAAAGTCGCATACGGCGGTGAGTGTCATCTCCGCCATCTCTGTCTGTGCCGTTGCCGTGACGGCGCTGGCCATGATTTGTGTGCTGTCGGTTTTCAACGGATTCAGCGGAATCGTCAATGACAAGCTTTCGCTTATCGCCCCCGACATACGGATAATGGCGGCGAAAGGAAAGACCATCGAAAATGCCGACAGCCTGTTGGCCGTTGTTCGGAAAACGGAGGGAGTGGCATTGGCTACGCCTACCATTACCGAGAATGCACTGGCCGTCTATGCCGATAATCAGGTGCCCGTTGTGCTGAAAGGCGTTACGGAGGACTACGACCAGCTGACCGACATCGCCTCGACGGTAAAGGAGGACGGCAGTTTTCTGCTTTCTGCCGACGGTAATTCGTTGGCCGTGCTCAGCGTCGGTGCGGCGGTTGCCCTTCAGGCCCATCCCGGTTTTTACCGCAATCTGGAACTCTATGCTCCCAAGCGGTTGGGGACGGTCAATGTGGCAAACCCTCTTTCGGGTTTCCGTTACCGGTCGACATTCGTTTCCGGTGTGTTTGAGGTCGGTCAGGCCGAATACGACACAAATCTGATATTCGTGCCGCTTGAACTGGCTCCCCCCCCCCCCCCCCCCCTACAGCTACGACAAGCAGGCTACAGCCATTGAAATCAAGATGGCGGCGGGCTACAACGAGTCGCGGCTCATGTCGCAGCTCGGTGAACGTCTGGGAAAGGATTATGTGGTCGAAAACCGGCTGATGCAGCACAGCGAGTCGCTGAAAATGATTAACGTGGAGAAGTGGATTACATTCCTGCTTCTCGCCTTTATCCTTATCATCGCATCGTTCAACATTATCAGCTCGCTGGCAATACTCATTATCGAGAAAAACGAAAGCATCGCCACGCTCCGCTCGTTGGGTGCCGACTCTCGTACCATCACGCGCATTTTCGTCATTCAAGGTTGGCTGATTTCCCTGTCGGGCGCATTGGCCGGCATCGTGCTTGGTGTGATTCTGTGCCTGATTCAGCAGCATTTCGGCCTCATAAAAATGAGTGCCGACGCCCACAGTCTTATTATCGACACCTATCCCGTTATTGTGGAAGGAACGGATGTCCTTTCCGTGCTTGTGGCCGTGGCCGTTGTCGGTTTCCTTACCTCGCTTGCCACTGCCTTTGCCATGCGGAAATATCTCCGCCGATAGAACGGAACAATGTCATAAAAATAGCAAACCCCGCCGAAGTGACGACCTCGGCGGGGTTTTTGTATGCGGTAAGTCAGGGATTATTTTTCCGTGTGGAACAATTCCTTGAACAGTGGAGTTGTGGCTTGTCCCATATATCCGAAGGCAAATACATAGTAATCGGTGTCGGCTTCCAGTTTCTTGCCCGTGTAGTCGGTATAGGCTTTCAGCGGAGTGGCCGGTTCGCCCATGAAGCAGTTCAGCATGATGGATTCACCTACGGCAGTGATGACTTCGCTGATAAACTGGTTGTCGTCGCCAAACACAACGGAAAAGTCGTAGTCCGTTTTCTTGACAACGCCCACGTAATAGTATTCGTCGTCGACTGAAGGCGACGGAGTGAAGTTTACAAAATAGTTCATTCCTCCGAAGAAATCATTAGGATCTTTTTCCGAGCCCGGTTGGATGTTCTTGAATGCAACGGTCATGTTCGAAGGTTCGGCTTTGGCAGTTGTCACGTCGGCGGTTGAAACTTCCGTTGTGCGGTTGCCTTTCGTGTCAACACCGAATACGAATACCGTGTATTCCGTTTCCGGCATCAGGTTGGTAGCACCGATGTCCTGGCGGGAATTCAGTGTCTGGTTGCCAGTGAAAATTTGCTTCGTGCCGGCCCAGTCCATGTGGAAACCGTCTTCAAACACGATCTGTTCGTCGGCTATCTGTGCCGGTGTTTTTCCTGCTACCTCCGATTTCGCCTTGATGGTCACATAGTAGCGTGTGTCGGCATTTGAAGGAGTCACGTTGATGTCCATCAGTACGGCTTTGACATTGTCGAAAGAAATGTCGAATGTGCAGTCGTCCACGACGTCGAATCCCGGTGTGGCAAATTCAAGTTTGCTCAGTGTGGTGTTGGCTGCAGCCGAATTGCTGCCTACTTTTTCCATACCGAAGGCGATGGCCATATATTCCGTATTGGGGACAAGTCCTCCGAAATTGACGGCCGATTTGCCTTTGTGGGCAATGCTTTCGAATACGCTGCCCATGGCAAGGCTTGCCTTCACTTGTCCGAGTGCGCTGTTGAGAAGTTGCGTGTCGTCGGAGTGGAACGAGTTGACATATTCATCCTTCGATACATAACCGAGATAATAGTAGATGTCCGCATTGTCGGGGTTGGCCGAAACGCCTCCTGTCTTGGCTGAGAGATTTTCCATTGTCAGACCGAAGTCTACGTTGAGCAGTGGTTTCGTTTCAAACGGTTCTTTGACGAGCATCGAGGTTACGTTGCCCTTGGTGTCAAGGCCATAGACAAACGCATAGTAGGCAGTGCCCGGTTCCAGTTCTTCGCGGGTGAACGACTGTTCGCCTTCTGACGACTGATAGAGGATAAAGTCGAGATATTCTTCCAGTGTCATCCAATATTCGTCGGCATCGGCCTTCATTTTGTCCAGTTCGGCTGCAAAGAAGTCGCTTTCCGAAGCAAAACTGTTAAAGTCGTCCGCCTTGATAATGCCAAATGTATATTTGCCCAGAGAGGCATCCGGATTGACTGTGATTTTTGCGGAGTGGAGCGTGATGTCGCTGACGGTGATTTCAGCCGGAGCGTTGACATCGGCAAACGTGATGGAGTCGATGTTCTCTACGGGAATCATCATCGGTTGTCCGTTTTTCTGATGTATGGTCATCATTTTTATCTGTGCCAGAACAGTGAAAACGCTGCACAGGACTACGAGAGAGATAATGTATTTCTTCATAATTGTAGTGTCTTCGAGATTATTTGCTGAATTTGAAAATATTATTGTTGCCTACCACCAGCACATAAATGCCTGACGGGAGGGCTGAAATGTCGAGGTCGGAACCGTTCCATTGCCGTTGCATCATGACGATGCTGCCTGTCGTGTTTACGATGCGGGCATCGGCGGCCGTTTCCAGTCCGGTGACACCGATGGAGTTGCGGCTGTTTCTGACGAGTTTCAGGTTGGCATCCGTTACGATGCGGTCGACACCGGCATCTCCTTCTTTAAAGAAAATTTTCATAATGTTGTCCAAAGGCAGTTCAAAGTCGTCGCTGCCGTTGGTTGAAAGTAACAGGTTTCCGTTGTCGAACGTAATTTTTTTCACGTTGTCCAATGGAACACTCGTTTGTTGGCCGGAGGTGGACTGCACGACGATATTCTGTGCGAAAGCCCCTCCTATTCCGACAACAAAGCTTACAAAAAGCAGTAGTTTCCTCATATTTATTGTTATTTGTGGTATTGTATTGCGAATATAGCGAAAATGGGGTATTAATACAAAAAAATGAATCTTCAGCGGTATAAAAAACGCCCCGGAGGGTGTCAGCCGGGGCGTTTGAGGGAGGTGACGGGTGTGCCGGCGTTGCGGCGGAGTTCGTGGGCGATGAAGAGCCCGATGCAGCGGGTCATCAGTATGTCGTCGTGATGGCCGTCCTTTGCGCCGAACGAGCCGTTGGGCTTGCGTTCGTAGGTGGTCAGTTCGTTGACGGCTTCCGTGTCCCGTTCCCGATAGGCGGTGTCGCGGACGGTGGCAATGAGATGGTTCACGATCAGCGGTTTCGTGGATCGGTTGGTGTGGAAGCCCACACTGGCGGTGCGGTTGCCCGTCACCGGGTCGAGCGTGTGGCGGTAGTAGATGTTCGGGTAGGCATCGGCTATTTCGTGGAGAATGAAGCCGGAGTTTTCGCCCTCGGTCATTTCCGTTTCCAGCGTGTTGCTTTCGATTACCAGCAGGGAGCGGTGGTACCACAGTGCGATTTGTGCCGCCTTCCATGCCAGCAGGTCGTGGTCGGTGTGCCCGCGCCATTGTGCCGCCACCGTCGGCGGTTCGTCGCCCTCTTCGCCCAAGTCGAGCACGGCAATCACCGAAAAGTCGCTTGATTCGCTCCGGCCTCCGATGTCGACTACCGTCAGAAAACGGTCGGTACGGCAGCGGTGTTTCGGTGGCGGCGACCACACTTTCAGTTTTCCGGTCGAGTCGGCCACGAAATGCACGCCCCGCAGCGCACCCGCTCCTTTCGGCGCATCCGCCTGCACTTCGCCAGTCAGTGCCGGTGGCCGGCAGAAGACGCGTTGTCGCTCCACGCCGTCCGTGTCGAACACCGTGCGGTCCGTACAGGTGAAGGCTTCCACGTCGGTAGTGGGATATTCCGCCTGCATGGCGCGGTGGGAGCTGTATTCCTTGCGTTTCTGGTGATACCAGGCAATCTGTTCCAGTGTCAGCCCCCTGTCCCATAGAGCGCGTTCGTAGTCGTCGAGTGCGCTCCACAGCTTTTCCGGCTCTTTGACGGGCACGGCATATATCGGGTATTCATACCACGGCACGAATACCGCCACCTTATCGCTTACTCCCGCCTTGGCACGTAGCCATTCGTCGTGGAAAAAGTTGCCCACTCCGTTGGCTGTGCTTTCCAGTGCAATCAGCGTGTGGTCGGTCAGAGCCACCGAACCTGCCACCGAGCGGATAATGTCGTTCGGGTCGTGGCGTTCCGACTTGCGCCAGAATGCCACTTCCGAAAGGTGGGCCATGGCAATGTCCGTGCCGCGTGCGGCGTCCTGATTTTCTGCCGAGCAAATCGTGATGGTGTTGGCACGGCCGTCAATGCGGCTCACGTTGCGGCTGCCCTCAAAGGTTTTCAGGCGGAACGCCTCCACGTCGTCGGGCAGGTATTCCTGCGGATAAAGGCGGGTGAGTTTGGACATCATTCCCTTGATGGTGGCGGCCGCATCCTTGACATGGGCGCAAATCAGGCTGTGCCAGTTGTCGCGCAACAGCAGCTGTATCCATGCCATATAGACTTGGATAAGCGTGGAGCCGCCGCACTGACGGGCCTTCAGCAGGATGACACGGATGGGCTTGCCTTGCACGCGCATGGTTTCAAGGGCGGCAAACAGAATGCGCTGCGGGCGGTTCAGCCGGAGTTTGATATCGCGGCAACTGTTTTTGTCCTTGACGGTAACGCATTTTGCGCACCAGAACTCAAAGTCGTGGCGCATTCGCAGTTTGTCGAATTCCAACGGGCTGAGGTTTTTCCGAAAGTCTGCATCGCGGAGCATGGCCGGCGGAACAAGCACTTTCCCGCCGGCGGGGTGGGGCGTTTCGATGCGTGTGCCGAAACAGCCTTCTCCGGTCAGCGGGTTGTAGCGGTCGACAGCCGCTTGTTTCCTTCGGGTGTTTTCTTCGATGGTAAAAGACATTTGGGTTACGGGTTAGGGGTTATTGTGTTTACGGTTTACGGTTTACAGTTTACGGGGTTAGGGGTTATGGGTTAGAGGTTATTGTGTTTACAGTTTACAGTTTACAGTTTACGGGGTTATGGGTTATAGGTTAGGGGTTATAGTGTTTACGGTTTACAGTTTACTGGATTATAGGTTTGGGGAATGGCTATGGGTTGTTAAGGATTTTGTGTTGGTAGCTATACTCTAATCACTAATCATTAATCTCTAACCCATAACCTATAACCCCTAACCACTAATCCCTAACCTCTAACCCCAGCGTGGGTGAGGGGTGTTTCTGGGGGTAGTGTGCCGGTGATTTCAAGGCGGACGGTGCGATAGGGGGCGGCGTAAAGGCGATGAAGGAGGGGCGAGCCGATGTTTCCGTTGACGTTCAGTCGGGAAACCAGCGCGCCATGGCACGAACGTCCGTTTTCGCCGTAGACCGTCAGACGGACAGCGGCATTGTCGGCCATTACGTTCCATATCACTTCCGTCATGCGCTTTCCCGCAGGAAGGAGCGCAGGGGCTGTCCGCAGGGTGATGTCGACGGCTGTGTCCGATTCCTTTTCCGTCGTGTACAGCCGGTTGTCGGCCACGAGCCATGTCCTGCCGTTTAGGTTGCGTATTGCCGTAGGGTGGAATGTCCGGCGGTAGAAGGTATTGTCCGTTTCGATGACGGTTATACCTGCGCTGCCTTTCGCCCATATTTCATCATAAGCCAATGAATAGCCCAGACTCTCCGTCCCTTCGATAACAATGCCCGTCGGCACGACTTTCGAACCCTTCAGCCGGCATATTTCCCCGTTGAGGTCGGCAAACACCGCTCCGTCCGCCGTGGAAACTGCGGTTGTTGCGTTTTTTGTTATCCGTGCCGTGATGCGGTCGGCTCCCGTACATTCGCCCCGGGTGTTGAACGAAAGCAGATATACGCCGTCGGTAGCAAACAGATAGGCAGGATGTCGGCCCAGTTGCCACGAAGATCCGTAGATGAACGACGGCAGAATAGCCGTCACACCGCGATTGTGGGCATTCGTGCAAGGTTGCCATTGCAGCGGATTGCCGAAGCCCGAAAGATAGATTTCCGTCACATTCTCCATAACCGTGTTTTTCGGTTGAGGTACGTAGGGAGCAGTTGTCGTAGCCAGTTGGAAGTTTTCGCTTTCGTTGGCGAGAGCATAGGCAAACGCTCCGTCGGGTGCCGGTGTCAGTTGCGACTGCCATTGCCGGTGCACTCCGCCGGCGGTAAGACTGACCGTGATTTTCACTGCCCGAGGGTCGGGGTAGGCCATAAAGCCGTTCAGCGATTCCGACCAATGGGCGGTTTCTTCCGTTCGGGTGACAATGGAAGTGCCCGATTCCGTCAGCAGTTCTACCGTTGTACGTACCGTTGCCGTTTCCTTTCGCAGACCCGACGTTTCCCATTGATAAGCCACATCGGGCGGGTGCGGCAGGTGCTTTTTCAGCCGTGCTACAAACAGCCGGTTGCCGACATCCGTCATCAATGCGGGGACAAACGGAGAGGGTGGCGGTGTGAATGTGGCATAGTTGCGGGCGTCGTCGGGAAGCATGTCGATGGCATAAGTCGACAATGCCAGCGAACCCCCGGCGGCATCGGAAGCCGTGCGGATGCCCGGAGAACGGATTTCGCCCTGCATCAGGCTGTCGATGTCGGAAATGATGGCAATGCGCTGCATGTCGCGGTATATCGGCAGCAGTTGCCGCGACTGTTTCGGCGACACCTGTTCGGGGAGGATACGCAGAAAAAAGAAAGTTTCGCCCTGTTGCGTGCGCTCGCATCGGAAGCTGACACTGTTCGACGGCGACTTCATTTGCGGTGTGGCATAGATTTCCACCGCTTTCACGCGATTCCTCCATTTCCCGATACCCGGCGAAACGAGCGTGACCGAAGGTTTCCACATCTCCAGTGTCATCTGCGAGTTGGCCACCGTGTAGCTGCCGCCGGTTTCGTAACTCACGCTTGCCCGGCAGTCGAATGCCGCTTGACGGTTGCCTGCCATGGTGGCATAGGGCGACCACAGCAGAGAGTCGTCCCAAAGGCGGAGAGCCGTGCGGATCACCACCGGCTGCGTATAGTAGCCCTCGCTTTCGGCACGTTTCCGCAGTAGTGCCACCGCTTTGGAGGCAGAGCCCGACATTTGTGACGCATCCTCGCCAGTCAGCGTTCCGCTCCAGGCTGAGTAGCTGCCAGTCAGTTTGTGTCCTGCCACCGGTTCGCTCAGTGTGCTGTGTTCGGTGGTGCCGAATGCCAGTGTCGGGAACGGCAGTTCTTCGCCGAGCCAGGTGTAGCCTTCGTTCTCATAAAGCAAAAAATGGACGGTATCGGCGGTTGCCACCACGACAAAGTCGCCCGAAGGCACGGCATTGACGGCTGTCCCGCCGGTGGAGAACAGTGCGGCGGAAAGCGGCACAAACGCACCGTTGTCGGGCAAATATCCCGCTACGGTCAGCATGCCGTTCCTTTCCACAAAGAAATAGGTGCGGTCCAAGCGTTTGTCCGTACCTATCAGTTTGTCGCCGTTTTGAAGAGCGGCAGTAAGTTCAGGATGTCCGACAGTTGTCAGCCCTTCGTGGGCGGAGCGGAGATTGACGGTTTCCGTTCCGGGTCCGTCGGCAGGGCGGAGTGTCCGGAAGGGAATGTTTAAAAGTGTGTTTTTCATGGCCTTGCAATTTCTGCAAAACTACTATCAAAAATTTTCCCAACGTCGTCAAAAAGAGAATTGTGTGTCGTTATATTTTGACAGAAGAACAAAAGAACAAATTTTAAAATTGACAGGCAGGGAAAATTTTGTTCTTCTGTTCTGTCTAATATTATATTATAGGATGATTAAATTCCGGGAAAGCTGAAGGTGTATCCACCTGTCAGTATGTTCTGTATGTTGAAGGCGGTTGTATTGATTTGTTCGGTGAAGGTGATGGCTTCGGTGACATAATCGTCGGCTGCCAGTTTCATCCAATAGAAACCTTCTACATAGTCGACGTCCGTGCAGATGCCATAAATGAGGCAGATGGCCAAATAGTACTTTGCATACGAATATCCGTTTTTTGCCGATTCGTTGAGGTAGAAGAGCGCTTTTGTCGGGTTGTAGAGCGTCAGCGATGAGTCGGAGTAAATGATTCCGAGGCAACATTGTGCTTCAGCCGAGCCCAAATTGGCAGCTTGCAGAAAATAGGATTCTGCTGTGACGTAATCTTCCAGTGTAGCGGCGGCATGGCCCTTGCGGAGAGCTTCTTCCATTTCTGCCGTTCCGTCGTAATAGTAGGAAGAATAGCTGTCGTAGTAGTCGTAGGCACTTGCCTGCAAAGAAGAACAAAACAATGTGAGCAATAATGCTGTGAAACTGAAGAAAAATTTTGAGGTTTTCATAATCTGAGGTTTTTACGAGGTTGGAAAATTTATTAGTGTATGTTTGGGGAGGAGATTCCTGCCGGAGTTGTTCCGGCAGGAGAATGTGCAGAATCAAACTGCCGGGAAAGGCTTGCGGTCGTTACCCTGTTTGTCGTTTGGCTTTCGCCATTTGTCGGTTGTTGCAGGATATGGCCGTCTGTCGGTCGGAGTTTCGATGGCAGCTATGGGGTAGTGGGTTTGCCAACATTCAACAGTAGTTGGATAGGGGTGGCGTTCCGTCGGTTGGTTTTTGCTGTTTACCATTACGGTCAGAGCCGTGATGCAGGCAAATAAAAGAATAAATTGTTTCATAGTGTGAAGTATTAAAGGGTTAAACTTATTTTTGATTGTTGTTAAGTCTTTTCTTGGGGGCTACTATTCGGCTCTTTATCGATGTTGAATCAAGTGAAATCGATGGCAGAATAATCGATTGGTAGTTTTTTGACAGTTTGGGATACACCGGAGTGTAGTTTTTCTTGTCTAGCATGTACGCTGCTTTGCTTGCCTCGAAAGCAATGGAAGAAATACAACTGTTTTTAAGGGATTGTTTTGCTAACTGTGTGGATACAGATGCTTTGCCAAAGGCTTTCAGGATTGTCGCACCTTGGCCGTAAGAAATGTTTGCTAAGGCAATCAGGCAAACTGAAAGAAGAAGATAGCGTTTCATAACAGAAAATTTTTGAAGGTTAATAACTGTTGTTTTGTTTTTCTGTCACAAAATTATGTCCCTAAAAAAGAATTATATAACTAAGAAAAGGGGATGAAAAATTTTCTTTTCCAAAAAACTGTTTCCCCTTGTTTGGAAAAATTTTTATGTGTGTAATATGTTGTGCATTAGCGGATTGTGTGATTGCGGCACTTGCGGGATATTTTGATTGTTTTTTTCGTTTATTTTCTTTACCTTTGAATGGAAAAGATAGGATACCTTTAGTTTTATACCATTATGGAAAAACGGTTGCTTCATTCTTTGGCTTTTCTGCTGTGTGCTCTTTTTTCGATGGCACAAGGGAGATTTTGTGTCGGAATGTTGCATTATGAAATTTTGTCGGAAACAGGTCGGGTTGTTCATGTGTATGATTGTTCCTTCCCATGGAAAGAGTCGGTAAGCGTTGATATTCCTGAAACGGTTTCTTATAACGGAAAAAACTACACAGTCATAGCGATTGGAGCGAACGCTTTCGCGTCTCGCTGTTCGTTGCAGGCTATAAAAATCCCGAATTCCGTTACGAAGATTGGGAAATATGCTTTTTGGGGTTGTGATTCCTTGCGGAGCGTACAGATCCCTAATTCTGTTACGGAGATTGGAGCAAATGCCTTTTTAGGCTGTCATTTGTTGCGGGCGGTGCGGATTCCGAATTCTGTCACGGTGATTGGTGACGGAGCTTTTGCCGGTTGTCGTTCGTTGTCGGCCGTAGGAATACCAAACTCTGTTACGGAGATTGGTCGTGGAGCCTTTGAAGGTTGCCACTCGTTGCAGACGGTGCGGATTCCAAGTTCCGTTGTGAAGATTGGTGACAGAGCCTTTTTCAATTGCCGTTCGTTGCAGTCCATTGCTGTTGATGCAGGAAATGCAAAGTACAAATCCATCAACGGGGTGCTGTTTAATCGCGAAGCCACTTTGTTAATGTCGTATCCACTGGGCAAGAAGCAGCGTGTCTACAAACTTCCGAATGGAGTGAAAATGATAGGTGAGCATGCGTTCAGGAACAACTCTTATTTGAGGGAGGTGATGATGTCGGATTCTGTTACAACGATTGGATTGTATGCGTTTTCCAATTGCCGTTCGTTGCGGAAAGTGTCAATGCGGAATTCTGTCGATTCCATTGGAAATTATGTCTTTGAAAATTGCGTTTCTTTGCAGGAAATCGAAATACCCCGTTCCGTCAGAGCGATTGGAAACTGTCCGTTTCGTGGTTGCACCGCTTTGCAAGCCATCAATGTGGCTTCCGGCAATGCACGCTACAAGTCGGTGGACGGCGTACTGTTTGACCATAAGGGTTCTGTGCTGAAAACCTATCCGGAAGGGAGAACACAAAAAACATATACTGTTCCTTATTCGGCCGGCATGATTGAATGTTTTGCATTTGAAAACTGCAAGTTGCTGGAGGCCGTGCGAATACCGGGTTCCGTTGTGGAAATAGGTGCGGCTGCGTTTTTCGGCTGTTCAGCCCTGAAGGAAGTGTCGTTGCCTAATTCGGTCACAGAGATAAAAGAGTTTGTATTCGAAAATTGCACTTCCTTCCGGGAATTCATTATACCCCGTTCCGTTACCAAGATTGGCAATTTTGCTTTTTCCGGTTGCCGTTCGTTGTGGAAAATACAGATACCCGAGTCGGTGACCCGAATTGGTAAGGGTGCCTTTTCCTATTGTTGTTCCTTGCAGGAGGTGATCAACCTGGCGGATGAACCGCAGGAAATAGTACATCCGGTATTGGGACATGCGCATATATTTGCCCCTGAAACATTGCAATCGGCACGGCTTTTCGTGAAACCTTCAAGTCTGGAGAAATACAAATCAACCGACGGTTGGAAAGAGTTTCGCACCATTGTGTCCTATTAGTGCGACAGTGCATTATGTTCCCGTTCATGGAATTTTTTTGTAATTTTGCGGCGGTATGAAAAAAACATTGTATATCTCCGACCTCGACGGCACTCTGCTCAACAGCCGCGCGGAAGTTTCCGAAAAAAGCAAGGCGATTATCAGCCGACTGATACGGGAAAAGAACATTCTGTTTTCCATAGCAACTGCCCGTACACCTGCCACGGCGGTGCGGATGCTTGAGGGTATCGAAAACCGTCTGCCGTATATCGTGATGACCGGTGCTGCCATGTGGCGCAACGGTCTTGTCAACCGCCGCTATATCCGTCCCGAGGAAGTGACCTATCTGCTCAAAGCCTGCCGGAAGGCAGGGGTGCGGCCGTTTGTCTATTCGTTTGACGGAAGCGGACTGGTGGCCTACCATTCTCCGGAGATGAACGATTATGAACGTGAATTTGTAGCACAGCGTCAGAAGTCCGTCTATAAGCGGTTTGTGTTTACCGATGAACTTCCGGAAGAGGCCCGGCATTCAACGATGCTGCTTTTCGTGTCGGGATGTCTGGAGGTGTTGGGAACGGTTTACCGTCAGGCGCAGGCCGACGGGCTGCCTTGCACCATGAGCTACTACTACGATACCTATCAGCCCACTGTCGGATTCTTTGAGGTAATGGCTGAAGGAGCGTCGAAGGCCGCCGCCTTGAAATCGCTTGTTGAGGAAACCGGAGCGGAGCGGGTGGTCGTGTTCGGCGACAGCGCCAACGACCTTTCGATGCGCGAAGTGGCCGATTTGTTTATCGCACCTGCCAATGCCGACGAGAAGGTAAAAGCCGTTGCCGACGAGGTGATTGGCACGAACGATGAAGACAGCGTAGCGCACTGGATAGCCGCCGACTGCGAGAAGAATTGATTTTCTCAGGCAGCCCGACAAACGGCAATAGGCAATAGAAAGGCAGTGAATTTCGTTATATTATGAAAAACAGCACGCAATATGGCAAATATTTATGAACGTCGTCGGTTGTGGAAAATCGCGTTTTTGGCGGTTTCGCTGGTGTTGGTAGCCGTGTTTCTCCAGGTGTCGAGCAATTTGGTGAAGGATCTGTCGCAGCAGGAACGCGACCGTATGGAAATATGGGCAAAAGCCACCAAGGAACTTGCCACGGCCCCCGTGTACGATCCTGTGCCTTACGATTCAGTGGGGACGAACTATATGGCAATGCCTTCGTCGGACATTGACTTTTTCCTCGGCATTATCGAGGATAACCGCAATATTCCCGTATTGCTGGTCGACGACAAGGACAATATTCTGCAATACCGCAATTTCCGTCTGCCGGAACCGGTCGACAGTCTGATGCCGTATGTGCTTTCCGAACGCAACCAGGCTTTCCTGCAACACAAGCTGGAGGACTTGAAGGGTACGAAAAACCACATTGTCATCAATATTGACGACCAGACAACGCAGCATCTCTATTATGAGGATTCCACTTCGCTGAAACAGATTTCCTATTTTCCTTATATACAGCTGGGGGTGATGATTCTGTTTGTGGCCATCGTGTATTTTGCGGTGGTCAGCACGAAGAAGGCCGAACAGAACAAGGTGTGGGTAGGACTTTCGAAAGAAACCGCCCATCAGTTGGGTACGCCCATCTCTTCGCTGATGGCGTGGGTGCAGATGCTGGAGGCTACAGGAGTTGACAAGGAAATTGTCGACGACATGGACAAGGACGTGCACCGCCTTTCGGTGATTGCCGACCGATTCTCGAAAATCGGCTCGAAGCCGGAAATGGAGCTGGCATTTATCTGCGAGTCGGTGACGAAGGCATTGGAATACATGCGTGCCCGCATTTCTTCAAACGTGGCGTTGAACATCTATCTGCCTGACGACGACAAAGGCGTGCGCCTGTGTCAACCGCTGTTTGAATGGGTGATGGAAAATCTGGTGAAAAACGCTGTCGATGCCATGCAGGGCAAGGGACGCATTGACGTGCGTGTGGGCAGCGACCGTACGAAGGTGTTTATCGAAGTGGAAGATACCGGAAAAGGCATTGCCCGCCAGAACTTCAAGACGGTGTTCAATCCCGGATTTACGTCGAAAAAGCGTGGCTGGGGTCTGGGGCTGACTTTGGCAAAACGTATTATAGAAGAATATCATTCCGGCAAAATCTATGTGAAGTCCTCCGAATTGAATGTAGGCACGACTTTCCGCATCGAACTGCCGTTGGTTAAAGAAATGTGACAAAACGTATACAGCTATGAGAAAGATTTTCAAGAAAATTCATTTATGGTTGGCGGTACCCTTAGGGGTATTTGTCGTGATTATCTGTATCACCGGAGCAATAATGGTCTTTGAAACAGACATAACAGAAATGCTGTCGCCGTCGCTCTACAAGGTGGAAAATGTGGGCGGCAAGCGTTTGAATCCTTCCGAACTGTTGGACAAGGTGAATGCCCAGACTGGGGGACAATGGACTGTCTCCTCGATAGAATATAACAGCAAAGCAAATGGAACGGCCCGCATTTCCTATCGTGAAAAAGGAAAAGAGCAGTTGTTTGTCGATCCGTACACCGGGCAGGTAAAAGGCTGGGGGAGCACTCCCGCATTTTTCTCTACGGTGAAAAAACTTCACCGCTGGCTGTTGGACGCTCCTTCTTCGAAAGAGGGTGGCTCTGTAGGTCGTTACTGGATAGGCTTTGTTGCGATGGCGATGTCGGTCATTCTTATTTCCGGACTGTTGATTTGGATACCTTTGAATCGGAAGATGCTGCCGATGCGGCTGAAAGTGGCCACGGGCAAGGGGCTCCGTCGGTTTTTTTATGACAGCCATGTCGCGCTGGGATTCTATGCCTTGCTGTTTCTTCTAACAATGTCGCTGACGGGTCCTACTTGGTCGTTTCCGTGGTACCGTACCGCTTTTTATGCCGTTTTCGGCGTTTCGCAGCAGACCGGTTCTGCACCGGCTTCGGCGGTGACTTCCGGCAAACAACAGGATGCCGTCGATTTCCGGGTTTGGGACAAGGCAGTGGAATCCGCTTCCGCTCTTTATCCGGGCAAGTGCGGCATGACTGTTGAAAACGGGAAAGTGAAGGTGACCGTTTCAGAACTGATTACCCGTCGTCAGGATGTGGTGAATTTTGATAAGGATGGAAATGTCGTGGCAGTCGAGAAATATGCCGACCAGCCTAAATCCTCGAAAATACGGGCTTGGATACTGGCTTTCCATTCCGGTCAGTGGGGTGGCATTTGGGTGAAGTTCCTTTACTTCTTTGCCGCTCTGATAGGAGCGTCGCTGCCGATAACCGGCTATTATATATGGCTGAAAAAGAAACTGGCGTTGCAAAAGAAACCGTCAGCCCGATGAAAAAATCGGGCCTGCAGATAGCGGGACACTGTCGAAAGGGCGGTGTCCCTTAATTTTTTCTGACAATCAGTATGCTCAGTTCGTAGAGCAGGTAGAGCGGGAGGAATACCAGCGAGAGCGTGAACGGGTCGCCTGTCGGCGTGATAAGCGCTGCCAGAACAAGAAGCGCTACGACGGCGTGACGGCGGTAGCGGCACAGCATTTTCCGCTTTAAAAGGCCTATGGCGGAAAGCGTCCAAGCCAGCAGCGGAAGCTCGAACATGAGTCCCATCAGAAAAATCAGCATCAGGAACGTATCCATATAGGAATCCAGCGAGAGCTGGTTTTCAATGGTAGCGCTGAGCTGGTACTCGTAGAGAAACCGCAACGTGATGGGGAAAATGAGAAAATAGCCGACGGCAATCCCTACGAAAAACATGACGGAACCAAAGACGAAAGCCGTGCGTGCGCCCTTTATTTCATTGGCATAAAGGGCCGGTTTGATAAAGCTCCACAGGAAGTAGAGCATGAACGGAAAAGAGAATGTGAGAGCCAGCCAGAAGGAGGTGCTGAGATGTGTGAAAAACTGGGTGGCGAGATTGATGTTGATAACCTTGACTTCAAACCCATCCGTAGAGAACTGCGGAAAGGCGGGAAACAGGCGTGTGACAGACGCAAAAAAACGGTAAAGCACGAAGTCGCCGTGGCAGGGGCCCATGATGATGTGGTCGAAAATGTAGGGCATGTTTATGAAAAACACGATCATAAAGACGGCGAGTATTCCGACCATCTTGAACAGCACTTTCCGCAAATCGTCAAGATGGCCCCAGAAGGATTTGTCTGCCAATTGGTTATTGTCCGTTTCCGACATCAGTGCCTATTTCTTTTCGTCGTTTTTCTTTTCGTCGTCGATCGGTTTGTTGATTTCGTCCTTTACGTCGTTGATACCTTCTTTGAAGCTGCGGACTCCTTTACCGATGCCACGCATGAGTTCGGGGATTTTTCGTCCGCCAAAGAGAAGAAGTACGACAAGGGCGATGATGATAATCTCACCCGTTCCAAGGTTGTTGAGGAAAAGCAAAGTATTCATCGGTGTTTTGATTTTTGATTTTAGTGTCTACAAAAATACATTATTCTGGGAAAAAAAGAGCTATTGAATGGAAATTATATCGCATTCTTTTGTCAAAAGGTAATATTTCTGAACAAAAAAACAGCAAAAATGTAATATGGATGCAGTATTTTCCAATTTTGTGCATTTAGTAATTGACAACAATAAAAACAGAAAATGAAAAAGATGAATTTGAAAAATTTATGCCTGATTACGCTGGCTGTTGCCGGACTTTGTTCTTGCTCCTCAAAGAAGGCTACCATTGCCGACATGAAGGGAGAATGGGATATCGTGTCTTTGAATGGAAAGGCTGTAGAAGCCAGTGTTGCCGAACAGCCCTTTATCGGATTTGACACGAAGGAAGGACGTATCTACGGGAAAAGCGGCTGCAACCGCATTTTGGGACAGCTCGACATGACGGCAGCCCCGGGTGTGATTTCTTTTGCGCAGATGGGTTCGACACGTATGGCCTGCCCGGACATGGATTTGGAGAACAATGTATTGCAGACACTGTCGGGTGTGACCGGATACAAGAAGACGGGAAAAGACTCTTTTACCTTTTATAATGCCGACAACGAGGCTGTGGCCGTCGTGAAGAAACGCTGCGGCGAAATGAAGCCGTCGGATTTGGCCGGCGAATGGCTGATTGTCAGTGTGGAAGGCGTTGAGGCGAAGTCGGGAACGGACACGGCTCCCTATATGGCTTTCGATTTGGAGGAATCGCGTGTCAACGGTAATGCCGGATGCAATCTGTTCAATTCCGCCATCACGTTGGAAGACGGACAGAGCATTGCTTTCTCGTTGGGAGCTTCGACGATGATGAGCTGTCCGGATATGGAAACGGAGCAACTGGTGCTCGGTGCACTCAGTAAGGTTCGCAAATACGGCAGATTGTCGAACGGAAACCTCGGTCTGTTTGACTATTCCGGGAATGTGTGCATTGAGTTGAAAAAGAAATAGCTACAATCTGTATAAACATGTTTTTTTCAGGGGAGGGCAGTGGGTTGTTCACACTGTTCTCCTTTGTTTTTTATGGCTTGTTCATCTGTCGGAATGTCCGGCCGGTGCGGCTATGTAGGCCGATGCTTCCTGTGGCGACGGATGGACGAACAGAGCTTGCTGCCGGGGCGGAGCGTTGTGTGTGGTGCGTAGTGAAATACACGATGAAGCCGATGCGGCAAGAAGCAGGAGAAAGAGGAGCATGGACAGATGTTTCATAGCATAAATGGTTGGGATTGTAAAAAAGCGTTTTTTAATAGTGAAAGGCAAGATCGGAGACAGGCGGAAAAATTTTTCAAGCCTGGCTACGCCGAGCCGTATCCTATATCTTACAAATATATGGAAAAATAAAAAATACAACTGTTCTATAGTCGAAAAATGTGTAGGATTGTCGGCGCTTTTTGTTAAATCTTACCGATAATCAACATTTTGGGAGGAAAATAGTGCGCACTACAAAAAAATGCGTACCTTTGCGGCGGTTTTAAGAACATTAACAAATAAAAGAAACAGCTTATGAAAGCATTTGTATTCCCTGGACAGGGAGCTCAATTTGTCGGTATGGGCAAAGACCTTTACGACACTAATGCGACAGCAAAAGAATTGTTCGAGAAAGCAAACGAAATTCTCGGTTTCCGTATTACAGACCTTATGTTCAACGGAACTGAAGAAGACCTTCGTCAGACAAAAGTAACTCAACCAGCTATCTTCCTTCACTCAGTCATCTTGGCTAAGACAATGGGAGAAGAATTCAAACCGGATATGGTAGCCGGCCACTCACTCGGCGAATTTTCAGCACTTGTAGCAGCAGGCGCATTGTCGTTCGAAGACGGTTTGCGCGTAGTTGCCACTCGTGCCATGGCCATGCAGAAGGCATGCGAAGCTCAGCCTTCCACAATGGCAGCTATTCTTGGCCTGACTAACGAGCAGGTAGAAGAAATCTGCAACTCTATTGACGAAGTGGTGGCTCCTGCCAACTACAACTGCCCGGGACAAATCGTTGTTTCCGGTGTTGAAGCAGGCATCGACGCTGCTTGTGAAAAGGCATTGGCAGCAGGTGCACGCCGCGCTTTGAAACTGAAAGTGGGCGGTGCGTTCCACTCTCCGCTGATGCAGCCGGCACATGAAGAATTGGCAGCCGCTATCAATAATGCCAAGTTCTCCGTTCCAGTTTGCCCGGTTTATCAGAATGTTGACGCAAAACCTCACACAGATCCTGAAGAAATCAAGGCTAACCTGATTGCACAGCTGACAGCTCCGGTACTTTGGACTCAGATAGTACAACACATGATTGCTGACGGTGCTACAGAATTTGTAGAACTCGGCCCGGGTGCCGTGCTTCAAGGCTTGGTTAAGAAGATCAACCGCGAAGTTGCCACTTCAGGACGTCAGTAAGATAAAACATAATTGTATATTACATGCCGCAGGGGAATATCCTCCTGCGGCATGTTTTTTTATGCGTTTATGCATGTTTTTTTAGCAATATTATAAAAAATATTATTGCTGTCCGATAAAACCGATTAAAGATAAAAATGTACTGCTCGACCATTGT
>URMA01000021.1 GCA_900548875.1 uncultured Porphyromonadaceae bacterium
TATCTATAAAGATAACCAAAAATCGGCATATATCCAAAATATTTATTGGGTATATGCCGATTATATCAGACAATTATCCTATGAAAGGACTTTTTCAGTGCCCTCCCCTGAGAGTCCGATTTTTTCTTTAACCCCAATATGACGGTCAAATGACCGATTGGATCAATACAATTTCAGCACTTCGTCAACAAATGCTTCATCATCCAAGTCAAAGGGTAGCCAATGAATATGAAATCCTCTACGTTCCATACCCCGAAACCAGGTCATTTGACGTTTAGCAAACTGATGAATGGCAATTTCCAGTCCATTCACCATTTCGTCATAAGTTGACTGGCCGATAATATAATTCGTCACAAACTTGTACTCCAATCCGTAATAAATCAAATCTTCGGGTGCTACGCCCGAATCCAAAATACTCCGCACTTCCTCTACCATACCGGAATCCAAACGCGATTTTAAGCGCGATGAAATTCTCGCCCGACGCTCTTCACGACCAATCTCCACCCCGATAATCAATGCGTTTTCGACTGGATGTGGCGTCGTATCAATTTTCAAATTTGGATGTTCATGATAATATTGCTGTATCTCAATGGCCCGGATGGCCCGTTTGGCTGTGTCTACATCAGTTGTGTTGTGTAATTTTTTCATGCGTTCCAGAATTGCCGTCAATTCTTCCAACGATTTTCCTGCAAGTTCGGCTCTTAGCGCCCTGTTTTCAGGAACCTCCGGCAACCGCAATCCATTTAATACGGATTCTACATACAACCCCGTTCCGCCACAAAGTATAGGGGTTTTACCTTTCTCTACAATGGAATCACGAGCAACCTCGTAGTCCCGGAGATATTCAAAAAGATTGTATTTATAGCCAGCAGGACAGATATCAATCAAGTGATAAGGGATACCTTTGTATTCTTCCAGATCCTTTCCAGTGCCAATATCCATACCACGATAAATCTGCCGGGAATCAGCACTTATTATTTCCGTACCCAACCGTTCGGCCAAAGCAACGGCTTTATGCGTTTTTCCCGAAGCTGTCGGGCCCAATATGACAATCAAGCTTTTCATTTTAAACCTTCTATATATTGATACCAGACCTTTTTCAACAGCCTGAAAGAAAGGTCTTTATTAAATTTTGACAAAATCATCCACCGGTTATCGCTAAAATCGACTGTCGATGTTCTTATTTCACTTATTTGGAAATCAGGAACATATCCTTTTGTCTGAACTGTTTTGCTTCCGTCTATATTATAAACTTTGCTCGTAAGCATCACCGTGAAAACACGGTGCAACTCCGCACACAATATTTTTGAGAAACTATTCTGAAACTGCCCCTCCAATTCATGTTTTGTCCACCAGCGGCCTTCGTTTTCAGCTATCGAATCTGATTTTTCGGAAGCAGGATAAGCATCAACAAAACAAAAATAATGTTCTACACTTCGTCGGTTCTTCAAATCCATGCTACCATAGCAGAATTTCACAAAATCACTCTGCACATACCCTAATTTTTTCGACATGTATTGTACAGCATTTCCTAACGAAATAGCTTCAGAAAAAGGTTCAGTAAATTGGAATGGCGTATCATATCGGCCGTTGTCTTTTGTCAAATACAACCGGTCGCCACATATCAGCAAAATCCTCACAAGCTTAATATGTCCGCCATGTTCGCGGTCATCCTGAATAAGTTTTTTTCTATAAAATACACCAATAGCCCAATAGCGCAACCTTAAAGCAATCAAATCGAACACAAGGAAAACTACCGGACTATAAACAAAGATCAATACTGGCCAACCCGAAATTTTACCAGAATCCACGTCACAAATAAAATAGCATCCCCACGTAACCAACGCAAGCAACGAGGTAATTTTAATTATCCGAGGAAGCAAAAATCGGTTTTCCTTGAAATAGATATGTCCCAACAGTTCCCTTTCATAAGGCGTACCGTTACGGAGCAGACAATCCATGCAAAAAACATTGCGAAAATGACGTTTATAAACAAATACGGTCAACAGCGCCGTCAACAATGGAAGAAACATTGACGTATAATACGGCAGACGCTCCAGCATAGTTTCCCCAAACGCCTCTGCCGAATATTTGGCCATAACTACAATTCCATAGGAAGCAAATGCGTAAACCAGCAGAACACGTGCGACAATATAAGGAATCAGCACACACGATTCAGCACGACTTCTACGATTATGCCGGACGAAAGCAAACAACGCCAGAGAAAGTGCCAATGTCAAAAACGGCACAACTTTGCTTTGAAAGGCATAACTAACAATAGGGACAAGTGATATAGCACTTGCCCCTATTGCATAATTCCGCCAAATCAAATAGGCAGAACAGCTGGATATATTATTGCATTTTTTCGTCACCGGTTATTTTTTCAAATACGTGTCAAAGAAGCTAAGAACCTTCTTATACAACGTAAACCGGGTCTCCCCGCCATTGATATGATGGTTCTTGTTAGGATAAACCACCATATCCGGCAAATTGTTCAATTCTGCAAGCTTCGAAACAAACGCAAAGGTGTTTTCAATATGCACATTGTCATCGGCCGAACCCGAAACAATAAGCAATTTTCCTTTCAAGTCAGCTGCACGGAACAGTGCAGAGCTGTTGTCATACCCCGTTTGGTTCTGTTGAGGTGTCTGCATATAGCGTTCCGAATAAATAGTATCGTAGAAACGCCAGTCTGTCACAGGCGCAACAGCTACACCGGCAGCAAATCTATTTCCTTTCTCAGTCATAGCCATAAGTGTTTCATATCCGCCATAGCTCCAACCAAAGATACCAATACGGTCAGCGTCCACAAAAGGCAAGGTTGCCAGATAGTTGGCAGCCGCCACCTGATCCTGGCTTTCATATTTTCCCAATTGTTTGTAAACAACAGAAGAGAACTTTTTACCGCGTCCACCAGTTCCTCGTCCGTCCACACATACTACGACATAGCCCTGAGTTGCCGCATAGTGAAGCCAATCCAACTCCCATCGGTTCAAAACCAATTGTGAACCCGGACCACTATACTGATACATAATGACAGGATACTTCCGGGAAGAATCAAAATCATTCGGTTTCAGCATATAGCCATTCAATTCATAACCGTTGCTTGAGAAAGTGAAGAATTCTTTCGTCGGCATGGATTTCTTATATTTTTCAGCATAGGCTTCGTTCATTTCCAAAGCACGCATTTTCTTGCCTTTGGAGCTGTAAAGCACATAAGAATCCGGCGTTTCAACATCGCTGTGACGAAGGATATAGTAGGACAAATTCGCATTAAATTCGGCTGAATTAGCACCTTTTGTCAAAGAAAGCGGCTTATTCACACCTTTTTTGTCGACCATAGCTACCGTACGGTTAAGCGGTCCTTCTTGAGTTGACTGGAAATAGCAGACTCCTGTCAATTCATCATAGCCATAAAAGTCCGTTACCTCCCAATCGCCCTTAGTGATTTGTCTCATCAGGCTTCCGGCATTTGAATATTGATATAAATGCGTATAGCCACTCCGTTCACTGGCTACGATAAAGAATGAATCATAATACTTCGTCATTGAAGTCAACGACGGCTCAATCCAAGTGT
Source organism: uncultured Porphyromonadaceae bacterium (assembly GCA_900548875.1). Classification (GTDB taxonomy): domain Bacteria; phylum Bacteroidota; class Bacteroidia; order Bacteroidales; family Muribaculaceae; genus Limisoma. The sequence continues at coordinate 3,578 of URMA01000021.1, forward strand.
CTGACTTGTCTGTATAGATAAGTTTTGCAATAGCTGAACGTGGATTGACAGCGTAGAGTTTCATTTCGTTCTGATTACGGTTAAGCGTATTAACCATCAAACGCTCCGGCGTCTTTCCAAATTCAATTTTATTGATATATCCGTCATAATCCAAAGGCACATTCATTTTCTTTAATGCACGTGTTTCTACATCATAGCTCATCACTTGCACTTTGGAATTAACCTCACCGGCAACCGGATACTTGTACTCAACGATATCGGCATAAGTATTAAGCGCCTTCCCCTTTTCCCCGACTTCCTTATACATTGGGAATTTGTACATCGGAACTTCCGATTCATCCCAGCGGATAAAAGCAAGCATCAAATTGTCGGGCGACCATGTCAGGGAACTTGTCATTCCGAATTCTTCTTGATAAACCCAATCCGGCACACCGTTTATGACATGGTTCAATTCTCCGTCTTTAGTCACGGGTATCTCTGTGCCATAATCCAATTTAGCAACATATATATTATTGTCGCGCACAAAGGCAATCATACGTCCGTCAGGAGAAAATGTCGGGCATTCCTGCGCCCCATTGACCGACAACGGCTTAATATTATTTCGGGCTATATCATATACATAATATGATGCACGAAAAGAATGGCGATAAATCTTTTCCACATCCGTATACAGCAGCAACAATTTTTCATTTGGCGAAAGAATATATCCGTCCCATGAACTGACGGAGCAATCACGCAGCTTGTCAGAGTCCATTACGACACCCAACATCTTTCCGGTTTTGTAATCGTAACGTTCCACACGTTTGCCGTCGCTCGAAAGCATCAGATAAGTATCTCCACTTTGCTCCGAAACAATAGGTTGCAATCCTTCGGGAGTTGCAGCCAATGAACAATCACTAAGCGTCAGTTCTTGCCCATAAACATTCACAAAGCCACTGGCAATAACGACCAAAGCCGCCATACAGATTTTTTTATAATTCATTTTTTCTTGATATTTATATGATGCACAAAAGTACGAATAAAAAGTGACAAACTAAAACAACAACAAAGTTATTGGCAGATAGACGTTTTATAAAAGCGAGCAACAAAAAAACATAAAACAAACATAAATCCAGTTAATCGGTGTTTCCAATTGTCATGCATGTTCATTATTAAGATATAGTCCTCCGTATAAATTTACGACAAAAACAGATTTAGCATTTTTGATACAGACAAAAGTTTGGCTAAACAAAACTAATACCGCTATAATCCCCCATTTGCCCATTAGCTCATAGTCGTTTTTGAGGGCGTCCGCCAATTGTCAAACCGAGAGTTAAACTTAAATTACTAAACCCCTTTTTACATAAATTTAATTGAGCGGCAATTCGGAAATGATACAGCAACTCCACTCCCACACGAGGTGCAAACATCATCGACATTCCTGTCGAAGGGAAATATTTATCCCCGACAACATCATTATAGGCAACCCCTATCGCGGTTCCAATGAAGGAATTGAATTTAGTACCTTGACGAAAATTATAATCACCGGTTAAAGCGAGTGCCAACGTCCGGTTACTCTGCCATCGGTCATAACCGTCATTATAAAGATGTTCGTAGCCACGTCTGGCCGTTGACAAGTCAAGCATAAGACCACAATCCCACGGAGTTCCCTTGAAATTGTATCTTCCCTCAAGACCCAATGACGCTCCTATCTGAGATTTACCTGTATGGTAGCCACCGACTGGTATAGTTAAACCGGCCCTGACTTCCCCTTCCATTTTTTGCACAATGTTATGTTCACTCTGGCCATATGCCACAAACGAATCAGCCATTATAAAAAGGACAAATAAAATTACGATTTGAATGGGATTAGTCATTTGCTTCAAATTATAAGATGGTCTTCTGTGTTTCCGCACAAAAATAAGCATTTCTTTTTAACATAAAAGCTATCATCACAAAAAAAACATTCAACTTTGCCCGATTGTTATTAACTTTGCATCCGCAATTAACTACACTCTTGATGACAACGATTTTTGAACCCTTGGCAGAACGGCTTCGTCCGAAAAGTCTTGACGACTACATCGGGCAAAAGCATTTGGTGGGACCGGATGGCATTCTCCGACGGATGCTTGAATCCGGACATATTTCCACTTTTATCCTGTGGGGGCCTCCGGGGGTAGGAAAAACGACGCTCGCAAGAATAATTGCAACGCACGTCAAAGCCCCATTCTATACACTATCGGCTGTTCACTCGGGAGTCAAGGAAGTTCGGGATGTGCTGGAAAAATGTGTAGCCGACCAAAATAGTATTTTCAGCACCCATCGCCCTATCCTGTTTATAGATGAAATCCACCGTTTCAACAAATCCCAACAGGATTCCCTGCTAAGTGCGGTAGAAATGGGCACCGTGACACTTATCGGAGCGACAACGGAAAACCCGTCTTTTGAAATCATTCGTCCGCTTTTGTCCAGAGCGCAAGTCTATGTGCTCCACCCGCTTGATGACAACGACTTGAACGAAATACTGCAACGCGCCATCAGAAAAGATGAAGTGTTGAAAAACAAGACTGTCAAAATTGTTGAAACAGAAGCACTGTTCCGTTATTCCGGGGGCGATGCAAGGAAGTTGTTGAATATAATCGACCTCATGATGCAGGCCACCAAGGACGATGAACCGTTGATTATCCGAAACGACATTGTCACGGAACAACTGCAACAGAATCCGGCCGCTTACGATAAAAATGGCGAAATGCACTATGATATCATCTCGGCTTTCATCAAATCCATCCGTGGCAGCGATCCTGATGCAGCCGTTTATTGGTTGGGACGCATGATTGCCGGTGGTGAAGACCCCGCCTTCATCGCACGTAGACTGGTCATTTCTGCGGCCGAAGATGTCGGATTGGCAAATCCCAATGCCCTACTGCTCGCCAATGCCACTTTTGACGCTTTGCAAAAAATAGGATGGCCTGAAGGGCGCATCATCCTGTCGGAATGTGCCGTTTATCTGGCTACATCGCCTAAAAGCAATTCGGCCTATAATGCCATCAATTCCGCATTGGAATATGTCGACAAGACTGGCAACCTGCCGGTTCCTCTCCACTTGCGCAATGCGCCAACGAAACTGATGACAGAATTAGGATACGGGGCAGACTACAAATATGCCCACAACTATCCGAACCATTTTGTCAAACAGCAGTATATGCCTGACAAAGCCCAAGGCATGAAATTCTGGACAGCTGCCGACAATCCTCACGAGCTTAAAATGAAAGAACGGATGGACTTTCTCTGGGATGACAATAAATAAATATAAACTAACCAACAAATATATTTTATGATTTACAGCGAAATTTGTAACGGTATTCACTATGTAGGGGTCAATGACAGAACAACTACTCGTTTCGAACGAATTTGGCCTCTCCCTTATGGAGTAACTTACAACTCATACATTGTCAAAGGCGACAATGCTACTGCCCTCATTGACGGTGTGGAAATATCCCACTGCCAACGACTGATTGAACGCATTAAATCAGCAGCCCCCAATGCAACTCTCGACTACATGATCATCAACCATATGGAACCTGACCACTCAGGTGCCGTTCAAACTCTGCGCAACGCATTCCCGCAAATGAAAATTGTCGGCAACGCCAAAACTGCAGACATGCTGAAAGGCTATTATCAGATAACTGATAATGTAATTGTCATCAAAGATGGCGACGAACTGGACTTAGGCAATAAAACGCTGCAATTCCACTTAACACCGATGATTCATTGGCCGGAAACAATGATGACCTACGTTGTGGAAAACAAAGTATTGTTTTCGGGCGACGCATTCGGATGTTTCGGAGCACTCAACGGCGGAATTCTTGACTCTGAAACGGATACTTGCCTGTATTATTCTGAAATGGCAAGATATTATTCAAACATCGTAGCCAAATACGGCATGTTTGTTCAGAAAGCATTGGCTAAACTTAGCGGCATACAAATCGACTACATCTGCTCTACTCACGGTCCGGTTTGGCACCAGGATGTCGACAAAGTAATTTCCGAATATGACAGATTGAGCAAGAACGAAGCAGAAGAAGGCGTAGTCATTGCTTATGGTTCCATGTATGGAAATACGGAAGAGATGGTCGACATCATTTCCCGCCAATTGGCAATCTGTGGGATTAGAAAGATTCGTATTCACAATGTTTCATACACTGACGAATCCTACATTCTGCGTGACATTTACAAATACCGCGGACTCATCATCGCAAGTCCGACCTACAACGGACAAGCATTCCCAAAGATTGAATCACTTTTGAGATCATTGCAGCTGCGAGGAACTGCAAATAAAGTATTTGCGCGCATCGGCTCGTTCACTTGGGCATCAGCTGCGGTAAAGAACATCAACGCACTCATTGAGAAATTGAACTTTACGGTAGTAGGTGATCCGATTGAAATGAAACAAGGCATCACCCCGGAAATCGTAGAACGTTGCAAAGCACTTGCCACAGAATTTGCAAACCAGCTAAAAAGCTCAAAATAATTTATGACAGAAAAACGGACTTGGCATAACGCCAGGTTCGTTTTTCCGTTTTCTTACGCACCGCTCTTTAAGTATCCACATATTTTTACTAATTTTGCAAAGCTTATATAGTTATCTAACAAAACGCTTTGCACTTAGAAAAATAATTTAATTTCAAAATATGGCAGAAACATCATTGTTACATCGTCTGGACGGCATCGACGCACGTTTTGAAGAAGTGAGCCTTTTAATCACCGACCCTTCTGTTATCAGCGACATGAAAAGATTTGTCAAACTGACAAAAGAATATAAAGACCTTGAAAAGCTTACCAGTGTCACCAACAAGTACAAAAAAATGCTGAAAGACATTGACGAGGCAAAAGCCGTGCTGGAAACAGAAACCGACCCGGAATTAAAAGAACTTGCCAAAGAAGAGCTCGAAGCCAACACCAACGCGATTCCGGCAATGGAAGAAGAAATAAAACTGCTTCTCATTCCAGAAGATCCGGAAGACTACAAAAATGCCATCATTGAAATCCGCGGCGGTACAGGAGGCGACGAAGCCGCCATTTTTGCAGGCGACCTGTTCCGCATGTATGCCAAATACTGCGAGAAAAAAGGTTGGAAACTGGAAGTGTCCAGTTTCAGTGAAGGCGCCGCCGGTGGTTACAAGGAAATTATCTGTTCCGTTACGGGAGAAAAAGTTTACGGCACACTGAAATATGAGTCAGGCGTACACCGCGTCCAGCGTGTTCCGGCTACGGAAACACAGGGCCGTGTGCACACTTCGGCCGCATCGGTCGCAGTATTGCCGGAAGCCGAACCCTTTGATGTGGAAATAAACGAAGGTGAAATCAAATGGGATACATTCCGTTCCGGTGGAGCCGGCGGACAGAACGTAAACAAGGTTGAATCAGGCGTACGCTTACGCTATAACTGGAAAAATCCCAATACAGGTCTTGTCGAAGAAATCCTAATTGAATGTACGGAAACCCGCGACCAACCAAAGAACAAAGAGCGTGCATTGTCCCGTCTGCGTACCTTTATTTACGACAAGGAGCATCAGAAATATGTCGACGACATCGCCTCCCGAAGAAAGACAATGGTGTCGACCGGTGACCGCTCAGCAAAAATCCGTACCTACAACTATCCGCAAGGCCGCGTTACGGACCACCGAATCAATTACACAATGTATAATTTGGCAGCGTTTATGGACGGTGACATCCAAGAATGCATCGACAACCTTATCATTGCCGAAAACGCTGAAAAGCTAAAGGAAAGTGAATTATAAACCACATAACAGACTGGAGTATGAACAGACAGACATTAGTTGAAAACATCAAGAAGAAACAATCATTCTTATGTGTAGGTCTTGATACTGACCTCAAAAAAGTACCCGAATTTCTTCTTTCAAAAGAAGATCCGATTTTCGAGTTCAATAAAAGCATTATTGACGCAACTGCCCCATTCTGTATAGCCTACAAGCCCAACCTTGCATTTTACGAATGTTTCGGCACAGAAGGTTGGATAGCATTTGAAAAGACAATCAAATACATAAAAGACAATTATCCCGACATTTTCATCATTGCAGATGCAAAACGCGGAGACATAGGCAATACATCAAAAATGTATGCACGCAGCTTCTTCGAGCATCTCGACCTCGACGCACTAACGGTTGCCCCCTATATGGGAGAAGACAGTGTGACTCCGTTCCTTGGCTATGACAACAAATGGGTCATTGTCTTGGGACTTACATCCAACAAGGGTTCGCACGATTTCCAACTGATAAAAGACGAAAACGGCACTCCGTTATTCGAAACTGTCATGCGCAAGGTTGCATCGTGGGGAACTGAGAACAACACGATGTTTGTAGTCGGAGCCACTCAAGGACAAATGTTTGAGGACGTCCGCAAAATCATTCCAAACCATTTCCTTCTTGTTCCGGGTGTCGGTGCACAAGGCGGCAGCTTGCAGGAAGTGGCAAAATACGGCATGACTCCGGAATGCGGACTTATCGTCAACTCCTCCCGTGCAATCATCTACGCCTCCAACGGAGAAGACTTTGCAGTAGCAGCAGCAAGAGAAGCGGAAAAAGTTCGGAACGAAATGAGCGAGTTACTGAAATCGCATAAAATAATTTAAGGTATTTTTGCGAGTTCGCAATATCGCTTTGAAATAATATTAGTATATTTGTCACGATTTAAGAAATTAACTATCTAATATAGAATAACGATATGACTAACATTGACAATTACGATTTCAAAGGCAAAAAAGTCTTTGTTCGTGTAGACTTTAACGTTCCATTGGACGAAAACTTCAACATCACAGACGACACTCGTATGGTTAAAGCTATGCCGACAATCAAGAAAATTCTTGCTGAAGGCGGTAGCGTAATCCTTGGTTCTCACCTGGGTCGTCCTAAGAAAGGTCCGGAAGACAAATTCTCTTTGAAACACATTGTTGAACACTTGAAAGAACTTCTTCCTGGAACTACTGTTAAATTCGCAAGCGACAGCCGTGGCGAAATCGCTGTAAATGCAGCAAAAGACCTGAAACCAGGCGAAGTGCTTCTTCTCGAAAACCTCCGTTTCTATGCAGCTGAAGAAGGCAAACCAAGAGGTTTGGCTGATGATGCTTCTGACGAAGAAAAAGCAGCAGCTAAGAAAGCCGTTAAAGAAGACCAGAAGAAATTCGCTCAAGAATTGGCAAGCTACGCCGATGCTTATGTAAACGATGCATTCGGAACAGCACACCGTGCTCACGCTTCCACAGCAGTTATGGCTGAATACTTCAAGAGCGAAGACAAAATGTTCGGCTATTTGATGCAGAACGAAGTAAACGCCGTAGAACGCGTTCTCAACCATATCGAACATCCGTTCACTGCAATCATGGGCGGCAGCAAGGTTTCTTCAAAAATCGATATCATCACTAACCTTCTTACAAAAGTCGACAACCTCATCATTGCCGGTGGTATGACTTACACATTTGTAAAGGCTCTTGGTGGTTCAATCGGTCAGTCAATCTGCGAAGACGACAAGCTCGACCTTGCTTTGAACATCATCGAAACAGCTAAGAAAAACAACGTAAATCTTGTTCTTGCCGTTGACGCTAAAATTGGCGACAATTTCAGCAACGACTGCAACACCAAGTTCTGCGATGTTCGTGAAATTCCTGACGGTTGGGAAGGTTTGGATATCGGTCCTAAATCTGAAGAACTGTTTGCAAAGGTTATCCGTACATCTAAGACTATTCTTTGGAACGGTCCTACAGGCGTATTCGAATTCGAAAACTTCACACACGGTAGCCGCGCTGTAGGTGAAGCCATTGCAGAAGCAACAAAGAACGGTGCATTCTCTTTGGTAGGTGGTGGTGACTCTGTTGCATGTGTCAACAAGTTTGGCCTTGCCGACAAAGTTTCTTATGTTTCTACCGGTGGTGGTGCTTTGCTTGAAGCTATTGAAGGTAAAGTTTTGCCAGGTATCGCAGCCGTACAAGCTTAAAAATTACTAAAACATAGACAAAAGCGCTCTTCGTAATCATGAAGGGCGCTTTTTTGTTGCCATTTGAACACATTAATAAAAAATTTATTTAGTACTTTTGCATAGATAAATATATGCGATTTTATAAGACAATTAGAAATCGATAAGTATTAAAATACAACCTAAACTCTAAACTCATATTTTTAAAATTATGGCAGAAAACAGAGAAAAATTGTTCGACCAATTCCCTCCTGTTTCTACTGAAACATGGAAAGAAAAAGTCATTGCCGACCTTAAAGGCGCTGATTTCGACAAGAAATTGGTATGGCGAACAAACGAAGGTTTCAATGTACAGCCAATGTATCGTGCTGAAGACATCGAAAATCTGAAGACAACAAACTCTCTTCCTGGAGAGTATCCGTTCATCAGAGGTACAAAAACCACCAATGAATGGTACATTCGCCAATCTATTGTAGTTGAGAACGTTGAAGAAGCCAATGCAAAAGCTAAAGATGTAACTTCCAAAGGTGTTACTTCACTGGGCTTCCAAGTAAAGAAAGACGAACTCACAGCTGCCGATTTCAAGACTCTGCTCGATGGCATCAATGTAGAAAAGACAGAAATCAACATCGAAGCTTGTCCTCGTCACGCAGTTGCTAACGCAAAAGCTTTGGTTGAATATCTCAAATCAGCCAATCTGGTAGACGTATTCAAGGGTTCTATTAAATTCGACCCGTTTGTCAGACTTCTCAAACATGGTGTTGACTTCCCGGGTGACATCAAAGCAACAGCGAAAGAACTTCTTGCAATCGTTGCTCCGGTCAAGAACTTGAGAGTATTTACAGTTGATTCTGTTATGCTGAGCGATGCCGGTGCTTATATTGCACAAGAATTGGGATATGCTTTGTCATGGGGTAACGAATGGATGGCTCAATTGACAGAAGCTGGCGTTTCTGCTGATGAAGCTGCAAAACGCATCAAATTCAACATGGGCATCTCTTCCAACTACTTCATGGAAATTGCAAAATTCCGTGCCGCACGTATGCTTTGGGCTCAAATCGTAAAACAATACAAGCCTGAATGTGACTGTGCTTGCAAAATGAATGTTCACGCTGCAACATCCAAATTCAATCAGACAATCTTCGATGCCTACGTGAACTTGCTCCGTACACAAACAGAAACCATGTCTGCTGCCATTGCCGGTGTAGATTCAATCACTGTTACTCCGTTTGATGCACAATACAAGACTCCGGACGATTTCTCTGAAAGACTTGCACGCAACCAGCAACTTCTTCTGAAGGAAGAAAGCCACATGGATAAAATCACCGACCCTGCCGGCGGTTCATACTATGTTGAAACTTTGACTGTTTCTATCGCCGACATAGCTTGGAAACTCTTCCTTGAACTTGAAGAAAAAGGCGGTTTCTATGCAGCACTTAAAGAAGGCTATGTTCAGACTCAGGTAACTGAAACATCTAAAAAACGTCACGCAGACGTAGCTAAAAGAAAAGAATCGCTGCTCGGAACGAACCAATTCCCGAACTTCAACGAAATGGCTGGTGACAAGATCGTTTTGAAAGACTGCAAATGCGGTTGCGCTCATAACGAAGAAGGTGGCGTAGCTACCATCCCGACAGCAAGAGCTGCCAGTGATTTTGAAGCACTTCGTCTTGCAACAGAAAAAGCAGCAAACCGTCCGAAAGTGTTTATGTTGACAATCGGCAACCTTGCAATGCGTCTGGCTCGTTCTCAATTCTCAGCAAACTTCTTCGCATGCGCCGGCTACGAAATCATCGACAACCTCGGATTCAACAGTGTAGAGGAAGGTATCAATGCCGCTATGGAAAAGAAGGCTGATATTGTTGTGTTATGTTCTAGCGACGATGAATATGCAACATACGCTCCGGAAGCATTCAAACTTCTCAACGGACGTGCTGAATTTGTTGTAGCAGGAAATCCGGCTTGCACTGAAGAACTTCAAGCTGCTGGTATCACTAACTTTGTTCACGTTCGCAGCAATGTTCTCGAAACTTTGCAGGCTTTCAATGCTAAACTATTAAAATAACAGAACAACGATGAGACCAAATTTCAATAATATAGATATCAAATCGGAAGCTTTCAATGTTAAGCACACACCGATTGCAGAAGGAGAAAAATGGGTTACTCCGGAACTGATCCCGGTAAAACCGATTTATACAAAAGAAGACCTTGAAGGTCTTGAACATCTGAACTATGTAGCTGGTTTACCTCCTTTCTTGAGAGGCCCGTACAGCGGTATGTACGCCATCCGTCCTTGGACAATCCGTCAGTATGCAGGTTTCTCAACAGCTGCCGAATCCAATGCATTCTACCGTCGTAACCTTGCATCAGGACAAAAAGGTCTGTCTGTAGCATTCGACCTTGCTACACACCGCGGTTACGATGCTGACCACGAACGTGTTGTCGGTGATGTTGGTAAAGCCGGTGTATCTATCTGTTCAGTTGAAGACATGAAGGTGTTGTTCGACGGTATTCCATTGAACAAGATGTCAGTGTCCATGACAATGAACGGTGCCGTTCTTCCTATCCTCGCCTTCTATATCAACGCAGGTTTGGAACAAGGCGCAAAATTGGAAGAAATGGCCGGTACTATCCAAAATGATATTTTGAAAGAGTTCATGGTGCGTAACACATATATTTACCCACCGGAATTCTCAATGCGTATCATTGCCGATATTTTTGAATACACTTCCAAGAACATGCCGAAGTTCAACTCTATCTCTATTTCCGGTTACCACATGCAGGAAGCTGGTGCAACAGCAGATATCGAGTTGGCTTACACATTGGCCGATGGCCTTGAATACATCCGTGCCGGTGTAAACGCAGGTTTGGACATCGACGCTTTTGCTCCGCGTTTATCTTTCTTCTGGGCAATCGGTATGAACTTCTTCATGGAAATTGCAAAAATGCGTGCAGCTCGTATGTTGTGGGCTAAAATCGTTAAGCAATTCAACCCGAAGAATCCGAAATCTCTCGCTTTGCGTACACACTGCCAGACTTCAGGATGGTCACTTACTGAACAAGATCCGTTCAACAATGTTGGTCGTACTTGTATTGAAGCTATGGGTGCTGCTCTCGGTCACACTCAGTCACTTCACACAAACGCCCTTGACGAAGCTATTGCATTGCCGACTGACTTCTCTGCACGTATCGCACGTAACACGCAGATCTACATTCAGGAAGAGACTTACATCACAAAGGAAATTGACCCATGGGCTGGTTCCTACTATGTAGAAGCTTTGACAAACGAGCTTGCTCACAAAGCATGGGAACACATCCAGGAAATCGAGAAACTTGGCGGCATGGCCAAAGCAATCGAAACGGGTATTCCTAAATTGCGTATCGAAGAAGCCGCAGCCCGTACTCAGGCTCGCATCGACTCCGGTAAACAAACTATTGTCGGCGTTAACAAATACCGTCTGGAAAAAGAAGATCCTATCGATATTCTGGAAATCGACAATACGGAAGTACGTAAAGAACAAATCGAACGTCTCCACGACCTTCGCGCTCACCGCAACGAGGCCGATGTCAAGAAAGCATTGGAAGCTATCACAGAATGTGTTCGCACTAAGAAGGGCAACTTGCTCGACTTGGCTGTAAAGGCTGCTGCCGTTAGAGCTACATTGGGTGAAATCTCCTATGCATGCGAAGAAGTTGTAGGACGTTATAAAGCAGTAATTAGAACTATTTCAGGCGTGTACTCATCAGAAACAAAACAAGATCCGGACTTCATCAAGGCACAGCAAATGTGCGCTGAGTTCGCTAAGAAAGAAGGTCGTCAACCGCGTATCATGATTGCCAAGATGGGTCAAGACGGTCACGACCGTGGTGCTAAAGTTGTAGCTACAGGTTATGCTGACTGTGGTTTCGACGTTGATATGGGCCCATTGTTCCAGACTCCGGCCGAAGCTGCTCGTCAGGCTGTTGAAAATGACGTTCACTTCCTTGGCGTTTCTTCTTTGGCTGCCGGCCATAAGACGCTTATCCCGCAAGTTATCGAGGAACTTAAGAAATTGGGACGTGAAGACATCATCGTTATCGCCGGTGGTGTAATTCCTCCACAAGACTATGACTTCCTCTACAAAGCAGGTGTTGCAGCAATCTTTGGTCCTGGTACACGTATCCCGGATTCAGCTATCAAGATGCTTGAAATCTACAACTCTACTGCTGAATAATTCAACAGTAAAATATTCAATAAAAAATGCAGGAAGAAATCTTCCTGCATTTTTTATTTACCAGATAAGATTGAGGTCAATTCATAACCTCAATCTTATACTTTTCTCCATTTACAATGAGATAATAGTCCCCTGACTCCAGAAATCTGGTACCATTACTATCTACATAACTGAAATCCCTGTCCGTATCAATTTCAAATTCATACGTAACGCTCTTGCCCGATGGGATTTGTTTCTTTTCGAAATGCTTCAACTCCATAACTGGACGGGATATTTTGCAATAAGGATCGGAAACAAACCACATAACGGTTTCCGCACCATCGACATTGCTCACATTCTTAACCGTAACGCTCGCTTTGAGTTTCCCTCCTTTTTTCACGGATGTGGCAGACAATTGAACTTTACCATACTCAAACTTTGAATAGCTCTGACCATAACCAAATGGATATAACGGATTACTTGTCATATTTTTGTACAAGCCATGATCCGGCAGACGGGCCGGTTTACGACGGTTGTAATAGATAGGAATCTGCCCTGTTGAATATGGGAAAGTCACAGCCAATTTTCCTGAAGGATTTACCCGTCCTGACAAAGCTGCGGCAGCAGGGCGGCCACCCGGAACACCCGGCTGCCATATTTCAAGTATTGCATCAGCCAGCGGCTCCACCTTCGATAAATCCAATGGACGACCGTTTGACAAAATGACAACGATTTTCTTACCCGTAGATTTCAACTGCTTCAACAATTCGACTTGAACTTCCGGAACAGCTATTGTTGTGCGCGAAGTATTCTCACCGCTCCAACTTCGTGGTTCACCCAAACATGCCACAACGACATCCGCTTTATTGGCAATTTTAACGGCATTGCTGAAATCTGGAGTATCTTCAAAAGAGCAACCATCTGCATATAAAACATTCTTTGTCCCAAATTCTGCAGAAATTGCATCAAACAATGACGTTACATCCGAACCACGTCCATGGGCCGACCAACTGCCCAACAAATCATCTTGAGCCTTAGCCAAAGGCCCTACTACAGCAATCTTGACACCCGACTTCAATGGCAATGCCCCATCCTCATTTTTCAAAAGGACCATAGTTTCTTCCGCCAAGCGCTCGGCCACATTCAAACTTTCAGGAAGCATTAAACGCTTGGATTCGGGCAACTCATCCGTATAAGGATGCTCAAAAAGTCCCAGTTGAAACTTGACACGAAGGATACGGCTGACAGCATCGTCTATTCTGCTCATCGGAACTTTCCCTTCCTTTACGAGTTCTGCCAGGAATTTAGAATAGACTCCATCGTTCATATCCATATCGACTCCTGCCATGAAAGCCTTCTCTGCTGCTTCTTTTTCATCTTTTGCCACTCCCTGAAGGATCAATTGAACAACAGAATCCCAATCCGAAACAACAAAGCCTTCATGCCCCCAACGTTGCTTAAGAATTTCAGTCAATGTGTAATGATTGGCTGAAGCTGGAACTCCACTGATATCATTGAAAGCACTCATTAAAGTAGCGGCTCCGGCTTTTACACCGGCTTCATACGGCGGCAAGTATGTGTCCCACAGCGTTTGTGGCGAGATTTCCGTATACACATAGTCACGACCGGCTTCAGATGCTCCATACCCCACAAAATGTTTCAAGCAAGCGGCAATACTGTGGGAATCTGACAATCGTTCCCCTTGATAACCTTTTACTGCGGCAACGGCATAGACAGAAGTTGCATAGGGATCTTCACCATAGCCTTCCATAATTCGTCCCCAACGTCCGTCTCTGGCTACATCGATCATCGGAGAAAACGTCCAATCGACGCCCGACATACGTGATTCCTGCGCGGCGACAGCTGCTCCCTGTCTCACAAGTTCCGGATTCCAAGTGCAGGCCTGCGCCAACGGCACGGCAAAAACCGTACGGAAACCATGGATAACATCGTATCCAAACAACACAGGAATTCCCAAGCGGGTTTCTTCCACCGCTTTTTTCTGCAAACTGTTTCTCGTCCGGGCGTCATTGTCAAAATAGATTACCGAGCCAACTTCTGCCGGAATCTTCTCTACTGCCTCTCCTATATTGTTAGGGTTATTGTTCGTTCCCAACGTATACTGGGTCAGTTGTAGGATTTTCTCATCCAATGTCATTCTTGACAACAAATCTGTTACTCGCGTCTCAACTGGCAAGTCCTTATTTTTGTAATCAGCTTCAGCATAAGCTGCGCTCTGAATACACAATAAGGCTACTACACTGATTAATAGTCTTCTATAAGTCATATTCTCGTTTTTTTCTTTCAAAATTACTTTTTTTTCAAGTTATAGCAAAATTTGGAATTGATATACTAACAAAAAGCACTACTTTTGCATCTATGAAAGTAGTTATTGCTCCCGATAAGTTTAAGGGCTCTCTGTCGTCACAGGAAGTAGCCAACGCTATTGAAGAAGGAATTTTACAAGCCATGCCTGATTGCAGCATACAAAAATTATATGTCGCTGATGGCGGTGACGGTACAGCAGAAGCGCTGACAGCATCCCTTCGAGGTGAATGGATTGAACTCCAAACGATAGACCCGATAGGACGCCCCATTGTCGGGAAATACGGCATTATTAATCAAGACACCGCTATCATTGATGTCGCAACGGCATCCGGAATCTCGCTACTCAAACAGAATGAATACGCTCCACTGACGACCAATACGATAGGTACAGGGAGAATAATTGCGGATGCACTAAAAAGAGGATTAAGTCATATCATGATTGGAGTCGGTGGCAGCGCTACAACTGATGCCGGAACCGGAATACTTCATGAACTGGGATACCGATTCTTTGATACAGAAGGCAAAGAAGTACATCCTGGAGGCATAGGACTTTCATCCATTTCTCGCATAGACGACAGCCAGCGCATCCCGGAAATCGACGGATGTGACTTTACCATTTTATGTGATGTCGACGTCAACTACTACGGCCCAAATGGAGCCGCCTATCTGTTTGCACGCCAGAAAGGAGCTGACGACAATACGATCCAACAGCTTGACAACGGATTGAAATCATTTGCCAAAGTTCTTCACCGCCAATATGGCAAACAAGTCAAAGACCAAAGTTTTGCCGGGGCAGCGGGAAGTGTGGGTGGTACTCTGTGGGCTGTGTTGAACGCAAAATTGACTTCAGGCATTTATACCATTCTGAAAACAATCCGATTTGAACAGGCTATAAAAAACGCAGATTTGGTTGTCACCGGAGAAGGGCGTATGGACAAACTTACCCTTTTAGGAAAGGCTCCGTATGGAGTATGTGGTGAAGCTGCTTGGAACGGAGTTCCAACTATTGCGTTTGTAGGCTCAATGGACGACGCCGACCGTTTGAATGAATATGGGTTTCTGGCCGTTTATCCCATACAGCCTGGCCCCATAACATTAAGTGAGGCAATGAACCCCACATCTACATATGAAAATCTGCGACGTGCAAGCACGCAAGTTTTCAGAACACTACTCATCAACCACAAGCCTACCAACTCGATGAAAAGATTTTTCTAAATTTATTTAAAGAAACTGCGTTTTCCGAGAAATAATTTCCAGCTTTCCATAATAATATCTATCTTTACAATAAACCAAAAAGAACAACTATGGAAAGAAAAATAGCAGAATCCGAATTGATTATTAACTCAGACGGCTCTGTGTTTCACCTGCACATCAAACCGGAAATGTTGACTGACAATGTGATTCTTGTCGGTGATCCGGCACGGGTGAATCTTGTCGCTTCTTTTTTTGACAAGATTACACATGAGGTTTCAAGCCGGGAATTCCACACAATTTGCGGGGAGTATAAAGGCAAGCCTATCATGTGTGTTTCACATGGCATTGGAGCAGATAATATCGACATCGTCGTTAATGAACTCGACGCACTTGCAAATATCGATTTTAACACACGCACGGTCAACCACAAGTTCCGCCAGCTGACCCTCATTCGTATAGGAACATCAGGCAGCGTACAGGAAGACATTCCCGTCGGCTCGATGGTGATATCACAAAAAGCATTGGGCATTGACGGTGCTTTCCATTTCTATAAAGATTCCGAAAAATTTCGCGATATTGAATTGGAAAACGAATTTATCAAGCAGACAAATTGGAAGGAAATATGGAACCATCCTTATATTGTTGATGCCGACGAAGAACTGGTCAATCGCCTGAAAACCGATGAAATGTTTTTGGGAGTGACTGTCACAGCCAATGGATTTTATGGGCCACAAGGTAGGGAACTTCGCCTTTCCATTTCCGACCCCAATTTCAAACAGTCGCTCAATCATTTCAAATATAAGAATTTCCGTGTAACAAACTTTGAGATGGAAAGTGCCATGCTGCAAGGTTTGGCTAAACTGATGGGGCATAAAGCCGTTACAATTTGTTCAATCATTGCCGGCAGAATGTCGAGCTCAGCCAACACCAACTACACGGGCTCCATTGAATATCTGATAGAAACAGTATTAAACAGACTATAAACTCATAAAATATTTTTCATTATGGCTAACAAAAGAGATTTAAAAAAGTACATGAAAACGATGGCCGCCAATTTGGCAGGGGAAACCATTTTCATTCTGAATTATTATGAAAATATTGATGAAGCCAAAGCGGATGCCGTCATCGACAAGATTCTTGCACTCGTCACAGAAAAAATAAACAATGTTTCCGTTTCATTTGACAAGGCTTGCAAACTCTCATTTGAAGGTAATAGCAAGAACTACCGCAAAGCTCGTACAGCATATTACAAACAATGCTACAAAGAACTGGCCAATGAATTCAACCAAGGAGTTCAAGACATTTTAAAGGAAATGAACGGCCTTTTGAGCAAAGAGCAATTGGAAGAAAACAAACGCATGGCTAACGCCTAACGAGACAGATTAATATTTATAAGCCTGAAATCGATTGTCCGTTTTCAGGCTTTTTTATTATACCTGCAGAATTGAAACGCCAAATTCTGCATCCCCCCAAAAAAACTGATATTATTTATTTGATAGGCACAACAATCATCGGAATATCCGTATGAAACAAGATACGGTGAGCCAGGCTCGGATTGAACAGTCTGGCAAAAATGTTTCTTTTCTTATTTGGGATGACAACTACCCCAACCTTGTGTTCCTGCAAAAAGGCCTCAAATTCATCCAAGAAATTATCTTCAGCAAAAATTCTGTTAAAGAAACTATTCCCTTCGTATTGCCGCACACAGTAATCATAAATGGCATTCATTCGCTCTGCAACCATTTTCTCCCGTTTGGATGCGACATGTACCAGAAATATGTTCTTTCCCTTTCCATCAAATCTTCGCATGAAAATATCCATAGAAAGTAAATCCGGCTGCTCAAGATTTGTATAAAAGACAAAACTGCTGACAGCATCAATCCCCATAAAGGAAGTTCCTTCCGGGACGACAAGCATAGGATATTTCACGGAGTCCAAAACTTCAGCCGTTACACTGCCAATCAAATCCTGCTCTTTCTTATGCTTCCCTCTTGTTCCCATTACAATCAAAACGGGATTGACGGTCTTTGCATATTCTATAATCGCATCTTCGGGAATGCCCTCTACAATTTCACATTTAAACGGGACATCAGGAAGTTCACCGGCGATTATGTTCTTGGAGATTTCCAACTTAAACTGTTGCATCCTGTCGTTTGCTTTCCGACCTTTCTCCTTCATATATTCAACCATCTTTTTTTCCGCTCTTAAGGTCTCTCCCAATGGTAAAGTACCGGAAAAATATTGACTGATATATGAATGCAGTATGACTACCTTGCAACTGTGCTTTTGGGCAAATTTAAAACCGATATGGCATGTTTTCATGGAATATTCGGAGAAGTCCACTGGAATTAGCACAATCCTTGAGGAACTGTCTGCGAATGAGTCTGCGATCGAAATTGTTGCATCGTCTATTAAAGTCAACGCCTGGGGGAGGTCTTTTTCTTTTATGCGTACCCTCACCCCAGACGAAATTTTCGGTTTGTGCAAATCGACATCGTCCAACACGACATCAATGCCTTCTTTTTCCAGAATATTTTTCAGAACGATGGCTTTATCGTAAGTATGAATTGCTAATGTAACATATTTAGAAGTAGTCATTGTTCCAGAAAATATTTAATGGTTAAATGTTATTTCTTTATTATTCGCCTTGTTCTTTTAAGATTTCCAAAGCCATGTCATATATTAAGGTATCATCAAGCACTACAATTCCGCCATCAGGACCCGGTTCAATATGCAAACCGCAATTCTTTCCAAAGGCGTAATTGGCTCCTCCAAAATAATTTCTAACTGTTTGTACGTTGACATTCAGACGATCAGCAATTTTATGCATTGAACCGTCAGGCAAACTGTCTTTAATTCTGCGAAGCTCGTTAAATGAAATTGTTTTTGTCATGATACTATAGTTTTTATAGTTAATAATTCGGTTAATTATGATGTTGATAAATTTAGTTACTTTTTTCATAAATGCCAAATTTTATCAATCATATTTTACTATGCTTTATAACATAGCAATGCAAAACAAGTCATGCTTATAAACAGAAAACGCGCACAAAAATATGTGCGCGTTCCTGTTTAGTAATAAAAATACAATTTTAGCCTTGGTGTGCCGGACGCAACAAGTCATTGACTGTCTTGACAGGGTTGAATGTTTCAATTGGAACCTCTACAAATATTGTATTCCAATCGCTCATGGCTCCATTCCACAAGCCAGGAAGTTCCAACGCCTTGATTTCATGACCGGACTTGGATTTTTCAGAAATAAATCCCGTATTCTTGTCGACATATTTCGGCAAATCAAACTTTTCTCCCTTGTAATTTTTAATGTAGCACACTAAATCTACAGGATTAAAGTGAGTAGCCTCCTTCATAAGTTTTACAGCCTCTGCGTTATTCTTGTCAATTTGTGAGCTTTCAAGAATTTGCAACGATGTCGAACCGTCCTGATTGTAAGCAATGTAAGGCCCGCCTCCAGGTTCTCCTTCATTCCGCACGACACCGCATACACGAATCGGACGATTGAGCTTGCCTTTTAGATAAAGAATCAGTTCTGCATCCTCCAGATTTTTAGTATCCTCATTTCTCACACATAGAGTGCGTTGCACAAAACGGACAATCTCCAGCACCTGTTCATGCGTATAGCTACCCTTGTCCAGCAATTGCAAATATCCGGCTATTTTCTTCTGAATATCCACAAGAATACCGCCGATAACTTTCTTATATGTCACTGTAATATCACGCTTCGTCTTCGGCACTACATTGTCAATATTCTTGATAAACACCACATCGGCATTCACATCATTCAGGTTTTCAATGAGAGCGCCATGGCCACCGGGACGGAACAACAGCTTACCATTTTCCCTGAACGGTGTATTGTCCATGTTTACGGCAATTGTATCCGTAGATGCTTTCTGTTCCGACATGCCAATTTCATAGCTTACACCATAAGTTTTTGAGAATTCCGGCTTCAGTTTTGCTATTTCCTTTTCAAACAAGGCACGATGTTCATGAGAAACTGTGAAATGCACGTTTACCTTATTGTCTTTGTTTGCGGCATATTGGGCACCCTCTTCCAAATGTTCAGCCAAAGCAGTGTGAATGTCACCCCCCACTTTGTGAAATTCCAGGAGCGCTTTCGGCAGATTGCCATAATTCAATCCGTCCGAATTCAAGAGCGATGCGACTATCTGCTTATATTCACCGCTCTCCATCATCGCGTCAACCCCTTTACCATATTTTGCTTCAACAACTTTGTCCAATTCACCGAAAAATGCGAAATGGTGGATATTCCCAAAGAATTTCTCCATAAAATCGTTGTCGGGAACGGCCGATTCCGAATCCAGAAAGGCAAACAAATTTTTAAACATCCGGCTGGCAGCACCAGAAGCCGGAACAAATTTTAGAATGTCGGCATTTCCTTCAAGGTATTGATTCCAAACAGACACATAGTGTGCTTTTTCTTCATCCGACAGTTTCATGATTCCATTCCCAACTGTTGCGGCTGATACAATCTTCAAATAAGGAAATCCAGTCTTGAATGCATCCAATTGAGCTTCAATTTGCTCAACAGTTACATTTCTTTCTTTAAACAATTTCAAATCTTGGTCGTTAAACATATGTATCTAATTTAAGTTTTATCTTAGGGTATGCCAAACTTAGTAATTTTTATTTAATACTTCACACGTTTTCCACAAAAAAAATATATATTTGAAGTAATAAAACCGCGACAGTTATGGATATAAACAACTATTATACATATCAGGAGTCCGAATTTGTCAAAAAAGCTTACCGTTCTTTACGCAAATCCCTCAAAGACGAGCTAAATGACCAGGAAGTGAAACGGCTGAGAGACATTATTACCCAAGGAATTGATTTAGGATATGCCCAACGCGACAAATATGGAATCAACCCTACTGTTCGTCACCTCAATACAGCCCTGTTGCTCATTGAGCATATCGGCCCGGACAAAAATATGGTCATTTCCGTACTGCTTTATCATCTCTGTAGAAATGAATATATATCATTGGATGACATTAAAAATGAGTTTGGCGATGACATCCAATCAATTGTCAAAGGACTATTGAAAGTTTCCGCACTATACAAAAAGCAGACAGCCCTGCGCGACGAGAATTTCAGCAAACTGATGATGGCATTCGCTGAGAATCTGAGAGTAATCATTATTATGATTATAGACCGTCTCGGGCTTATGAAAATGATCAACCATCATCCCAACCAAAAGTTTGTATTTGACATATCAAGTGAAGCACAATACTTGTATGCTCCTCTCGCCCACCGGCTTGGACTCTATAAAATAAAGTCCGAACTGGAGGACATGTCTTTAAAATATACAAATCGGGAAATATATACACAGATTGCCAAAAAGCTGAACGAAACAAAAGAGAAACGCGACCAGTATATCGCCAACTTCATTGCTCCCGTAAAAAAAAGACTAACCGAAGCCGGTCTTCATTTTGAAATTAAAGGCCGCACCAAATCCATCTACTCCATCTGGAACAAGATGAAAAAACAGAATGCCGACGTTTACGACATGTACGATCTCTTTGCCATCCGTATTATTTTGGATACCCCGAAGGAAAACGAACGAAGGGATTGCTGGGCGGCATTCGCAATTGTCACTGACATGTTTACCGCCAATCCATCGAGAATGAAGGATTGGATCACCATTCCGAAATCAAATGGTTACGAATCACTGCATACCACAGTTTACGGGCCGGACAAACGTTGGGTAGAAATTCAAATCCGCTCCCAACGTATGGACGAAATTGCGGAAAAAGGTCTGGCAGCACACTGGAAATATAAAGGCATAAAAAGTGAAAAAAGTCTTGACGATTGGATGGCCAATGTCAGGGACATGCTCGAGACTTCAGGCTCTGACACATCAGAGCTCATGAAGAAAATGAACCTGAATATCTATGACAAGGAAGTGTTTGTCTTCACGCCAAAAGGAGATTTGCACAAACTGCCAATGGGTGCTACCCTCCTTGACTTTGCCTTTGAAATCCATTCAAAACTTGGTTGTACCTGTATCGGAGGAAAAGTCAACGGCCGTAACCAGAAAATCAACTATAAACTGGCAAACGGCGACACCGTCGAAATCCTTACGTCGAACACGCAACAGCCCAAACAGCAATGGTTGAATTTTGTCACGACCTCCAAGGCTCGTAACAAAATCCGCCAAATGCTGAATGAGCAAAACAGCCACTCTACCGAATTCGCAAAAGAACTGTTGCAAAGACGATTCAAAAACAGAAAAATCGTTCTCGACGAATCGATACTGACAAAGGTGGTGAAAAAAATGGGATACAAAACGGCCACTGAATTTTTCCGCGACCTTGAACTGGAGAAAATCGAGATATCTCAAGTCATAGACCTTTATGTCAATCTGGAGAATAAGGAAGAAGAATCGGCCACAACCATTCGTTCCGCGCAAGGCTACATCATGCAACCCACTTCGGAACAGGAAAGTTCTTCATCCGATTTTATTATAATTGGAGAAGGTATCAAAGGCATCAACTATAAACTCTCACGTTGCTGTAACCCTATACAGGGTGACGCCATTTGCGGCTTTATTTCAAGCGACGGAGCTATTAAAATCCATAAAGCTGACTGCCCGAATGCACATCACCTCTCGGCAAAATACCCCTACCGCATCATTAAAGCCGTATGGTCTGACAAAGTGGGGACAAACCAATTTGCAGTCACACTCAGCATTATTGGAAATGACGATATTGGCATCGTAAATAACATAACGTCTATTATTTCTAAAGAAAAAAATGTAACTTTACGGAACATTAATGTCAATTCTGACGACGGGCTATTTCAAGGACGGCTTGTCATTGGCATTAATGACACCCAAACATTAAATAACATCATCAAAAAAATCAATAACGTTAAAGGAGTAAAAAATGTTCAAAGGATTAACTAATACATGTGCTATCCTGCTTCTCGCAGCCGCCATTTCTGCCACATCATGCGGAAACAGCAAATCGGAAAGCCAGGAAAACGCGGAGGATATCCTGTCGGAAGCCCAGGCTCTTTACGACAGTGGAAAATATGTGGAAGCCATCGGAACCATCGATTCATTGATGAAAAAATTCCCGGGCATAATCGATGTGCAGCGACAGGCCATGCACCTCAAAACTCTGGTTGTGGAGAAACAGACGATACTTGACAGTATTGCAAACGACAGTGCTATCGTCGCCAACAAACAAATTGTCGACTCACTCGCAAACAATTTCAAATATGTAAAAACGGCCGATATGGTAGAAGGCTATTACGTATCTAAGAAAGTCAGCAATGACAATCTGACAAAACGGACCAACATTGAAGCACGCATCAATGATTTTGGCGACATCTACCTGATTTCTTCTCTCTATGGGAAAAACATCAAGCACACACGACTCCGTGCCATGGCTGGTGACTCAACTGTTGAAACCGAAGCTGTTCCTTATGACAAGGCACGCAACTACCGATTTAAAGACGGAGGAACGACAGTTGAAATGGTCACATTCAGAAAAGCCGACTGCGACACCCTCTGCCAATTCATTGCCGACAATGCCGCAAAAGAGATAAAGCTGGAATTTGTAGGCAATAAGAAATACTCATATACCCTACCTCAGAACACCAAAAGTCTGATTGCCGAAACCTACACGTTTGCCACTCATAAAGCGCAATTGAAGAAAGCGGAGGACTTACGACTCTACTATATGAAAAAGCTGCAAATCACGCGCAAACAATCACGACAAACGGCGACAAACATGAAAGGTGACGCCCAATAAAGGCAATAAACTGATACAAATAAACGAGAGGCATACATTGACAGAATTCCATCATGTATGCCTCTTGTTATATCGTTTCAATCAATGAGTCCTATACGTAACCTTTAATAATACCACGTTGAGAATTACGAACGAACATTATAATTTCATCACGTTCCTTAGTTGCCGGGAGTTCCGCTTCAATCCGCTCAACAGCATCACTGTTATTATATCCGGACAAATACAAGTATCTGTAAATTTCCTGAATGTCGCGTATCTGTTCGTTCGTGAAGCTACGACGACGCAAACCAATTGAATTAATTCCGGCATAAGCAATAGGTTCACGACCAGCCTTCACATAAGGCGGGATATCCTTATTCACCAATGCACCTCCCTGAATCATTACATGTGGTCCGATATGACAGAACTGATGAATCAACGTACCGCCTCCAATTACAGCAAAATTATCAATCTGCACTTCGCCTGCCACCTGTGTAGCATTTGAAATAATTACATTGTCACCGACAACGCAGTCGTGAGCAATGTGAGAATAAGCCATAATCAAACAGTTGTTGCCGACAACAGTCTTTCCTTTGGCGGCTGTTCCTCGATTGACAGTAACACATTCACGCAGCGTCGTATTGTCGCCGATAATCGCCAGCGTATCCTCTCCCTTGAATTTAAGGTCTTGAGGAATCGCACCAATAACAGCTCCCGGAAAGATATTGCAGTTCTTACCAATACGTGCGCCTTCAAGAATAGTCACGTTACTTGCAATTCTCGTACCTTCGCCAATCTCTACATTTCTGTCAATTGTGACAAAAGGATCAATAACCACGCTAGGATGAATCTTAGCGTCTGGATGTATGTATGCTAATGGTTGTTTCATCTTTTACTTGTTTTTAATAATCTGTGCCATAAATTCCGCTTCCGAAACAATCTTGTCACCAACGAAAGCGTATCCCTTCATATTGGCACAGCCTCGGCGAAGTTCTGTCATAAATGACACATGGAAAATCAATGTATCGCCCGGAACAACTTTCTGACGGAACTTAACATTATCAATTTTCATAAAATATGTCGAATAACGCTCCGGTTCATCAACAGCACTCAAAACCAGCAAACCCGCAGTCTGAGCCATAGCCTCCACTTGAAGGACGCCCGGCATAACAGGTTCTGAAGGGAAATGTCCCTGGAAGAACGGTTCGTTGCCAGACACATTTTTAACTCCGACAATATGCTTGTCCGATTTTTCAATAATCTTGTCAACCAGCAAGAACGGATAACGGTGAGGAAGAAGTTCACGGATACGGTTGACGTCCATCAACGGAGCCTTGTTCGGATCGTAAATAGGCGGCTGCACATCCTGACGCTTCAACTCACGACGTACTTTCTTTGAGAAAGTCGTATTAATTTTATGCCCCGGACAATTTGCAATGATACGACCTTGCACACGGCGGCCAATCAAAGCCACATCGCCGACAACGTCCAACAATTTATGGCGAGCCGGTTCGTTCTTATAGGTCAACTCATCCGTATTGATAATACCGAATTCCGAAACTTTTTTTCTCGGCACATTCATCATATCAGCGATACGGTCAAGTTCAGTCTGAGCTATAGGCGTATCGTAAATGACAATGGCATTCTCCAAGTCACCGCCTTTAATCAGGTTGTGCTTTACAAGTTCTTCTATTTCACGGACAAAGACAAAAGTTCTGCTGGATGCAATCTGCGACTTGAAATCGTCCAACGTATCCAATGTAGCGAATTGATTGGACAAAACGACCGAATTAAATTCAATCATGACATCAACGCAGAAATCATTGTCAGGAATCACGCAGATGGAAGCTCCCGTTTCATCATCCTTGACAATCGTACGATGTCTTACCACGTACACCTGAGCATCTTCCGTCTGTTCGACAACTCCTACTTCTTCTATCTTTTCACAGAATATTTTTGCACTTCCATCGAGAATAGGAACCTCGGGACCGTTCACTTCAATCAAACAGTTGTCAACGCCAGCGGCAAAAAGAGCAGCCAAGCAATGTTCCACCGTACAGACCTTAACGTCACCCACCGCAATAACCGTACCGCGGCAAGTGTCAACAACATTCTCGGCAACAGCCTCAATAGGTGCAGCCCCTTCAATATCTGTTCTCAAGAACTTGCGGCCGAAGTTTTCAGGAGCAGGTTTGAAAGTCGCTTCTATTTCAAGACCCGTGTGTAACCCTTTTCCTTTAACTACAAATGCGTCTTTTAACGTACACTGTTTCATATATCTATTCTTTATTATTATTTTTTATATTGTCAACTTCTTTCTTCAACTGGTTGAATTCAGCATAGAAATCGCCCAATTTTCGCAAATAGGCAGTCTGTTTCATAAAGCCTCGACCCTCAACAGCCGGATAGCCCATGAACACTTTTCCTGAAGCTATATTTGACTGTACTCCTGACTGAGCACCAAACTGGTTATTGTCACCGATATTAAGATGGCCGGCAAAGCCTACCTGACCACCAATCATGTTGTGTTTTCCGATTTTCGTGGAACCGGCCACTCCCGTCTGTGCAGCAATTACCGTATTCTCACCAATCTCAACATTATGGGCAATTTGAATCAAATTGTCCAATTTGACACCCTTTCGGATAAAAGTAGAACCCATCGTCGCACGATCGACAACCGTATTGGCTCCAATTTCCACATTATCTTCAATTACGACATTGCCGATTTGCGCAATTTTATCGTAGCCTCCGTTATGTGGGGCAAACCCGAAACCATCACTACCGACAACAACGCCTGAATGTAAAATACAATGATTGCCAATGACACAATCCTGATATATTTTTACACCCGCATAAAGACAAGTTCCATCACCGATCGTCACATTATCACCCACATAACATTGAGGATAAATCTTAACGCCACTACCCAAACGGACGTTTTTACCGATATAGGCAAAAGCACCGATATAGGCATCCTCCGGAACTTCTACTCCTTCTGAGACGAAAACCGGCTGTTCAACCCCCTTCTTTTCCGGCATCGTCTTACTTACAAGACTCAATAGGAATGCCAATGTATCATAGGGATCATCCACTTTAATGAGAGTTGCCTGTATTTCATGTTCAGGTTTAAAATCACGCCGAACCAATACGACGGAAGCACGTGTCTCATAGATATAATGCGTATATTTAGGGTTTGCAAGAAAAGTCAACGATCCTTGCTCCGCTTCTTCAATCTTCGAGTATGTACTGACAATCACGGACGGGTTACCCACCACTTCTCCTTTTACCATGTCAGCCAACTGTAAAGCTGTTAGTTTCATCTATTTTTCTACAAATTTATCCGCAAAGTTATTATTTTTTTATGTTTAACTCAAATTTCTATAAAGAAAGATGCAAATTTAGACCATCAAACTGCACAAAAGAAGCCCTTTGTGCAATTTTTCACATTCTTTTTTACACATTAATCAATTAAATGACTACTTTTGCATGCCAATACAGAAACATTTTGTGAATTTAACTTTAAACATCCATAAGCGTATGAAGCTATTACAAGCGAAACTGGCTAAGTATGACGCACCGCAAAAAGCTAAGGCAGCAGGCGTATATCCGTATTTCAGAAAAATCGAAAGCGAACAGGATACGGAAGTTTATATTAACGGCCGTAAAGTATTAATGTTTGGTTCTAATAGTTATTTAGGACTCACTAACCACCCTAAAGTCATTGAAGCTGCTGTAGCAGCAACAAAAAAATACGGTACCGGTTGTGCCGGTTCTCGTTTTTTAAATGGTACACTTGACATTCACGTTGCACTTGAAAACCGACTTGCAAAATTTGTAGGCAAAGAAGAAGCCATTATCTATTCAACCGGTTTCCAAGTTAATTTAGGCGTAGCCTCTTGTCTTACAGGTCGTGAAGACTATATTCTCTGGGACGAACTGGATCACGCCTCAATCATCGAAGGATGCCGACTTTCATTCTCTCAAAAAATCAAATACAAACACAACAACATGGAGAGTCTGGAAGAAAAATTAAAAATGTGTGACCCTGATAAAATAAAACTCATCATTACTGATGGTGTATTCTCCATGGAAGGCGACGTTGCCAATCTCCCTGAAATCGTTCGTCTTGCAAAACAGTATAATGCTGCTGTCTATGTTGACGAAGCACATGGTGTTGGCGTATTCGGAAGAAACGGTCGTGGAACTTGCGACCATTTTGGGGTTACTAAGGATGTTGACGTGATTATGGGAACATTCAGCAAATCATTCGCATCGCTGGGTGGATTTGTTGCTACGGACTCTATCACGGCCAACTACCTCCGTCACAATTCCCGTTCCTACATTTTCAGTGCAAGTATCACTCCGGCATCAACAGCCGCAGTAAATGCCGCTCTCGACATTATGGAAAGTGAACCGGAACGTATCGAGCACTTGTGGAAAGTTACCAACTATGCATTGGAAGGCTTCCGCAATATCGGATGTGAAATCGGCAATACCTCTACTCCAATTATTCCGCTGTTCATTCGCGACAACGACAAAACTTTCGCCATCACCCGCGACCTTCTTGAAGAAGGCATCTTTGTCAATCCGGTGGTATCGCCTGCCGTACCGTCGCACGACACTCTTATCCGCTTTAGCCTGATGGCTACACACACTATCGAACAAGTGGATATTGCACTGGACAAAATCGGTAAAATTTTCCGCAAATATGATGTCATAAAATAATCATTGCGGATACGCGATATAAAAATGAGGAGGCAGTTTAATTTTATTCTGTCTCCTCATTTTTTCTTTAACTCAAACCCTTTTCATCGACAATATTCGGAATAAAAAAATCCCAAGAAGGACACCTTCTCGGAATTTTTACTATTGAATTTTAATTTATATGCATTAATAATTACGGGCGAAAATCACACGCTGCGCGGACGGTTTGCCGGTAACCATACATTTACCTGGAGTCTTGTCACCATTCAATGGAATACAGCGTATAGTGGCTTTCGTTTCTTCTTTTACACGCTCTTCTGTTTCTGTCGTTCCGTCCCAGTGAGCAAGAATAAAGCCACCTTCCTCTATTTTCTCCTTGAACTCATCATAGGTATCCACTTCAATAATGCGAGAATTTCGATAATTCAGTGCTTTTGTATAGATATTGCTCTGAATATCCTCCAACAACTTGGCAACGTATTCTGCGATACCGTCCAAAGATGCAGATGATTTTTCCAATGTGTCACGACGCATGACTTCCACTGTGTTGTTTTCCAAATCACGGGCACCAATTGCCAAACGAACTGGCACACCCTTCAATTCATAGTCAGCAAACTTAAAGCCCGGACGTTTGTTGTCTGCATCGTCATACTTCACGCTGATACCTTTCGCACGAAGCTCTGCCACAATCGGTTCAACTCTTGCCGAAACCTCAGCCAACTGTTCTGCGCTCTTATAGATAGGAATAATGACAACTTGAATCGGAGCCAAATGCGGAGGCAAAACCAAGCCGTTGTCGTCAGAGTGAGTCATGATCAAGGCTCCCATCAAACGGGTAGAAACGCCCCACGATGTAGCCCAAACGTATTCAAGTTTGTTCTCTTTATTAATGAATTTCACATCAAATGCTTTCGCAAAATTCTGACCCAGGAAGTGGGATGTTCCGGCCTGAAGAGCTTTTCCATCCTGCATCATTGCCTCGATAGTAAATGTCTCCAAAGCACCGGCAAAACGCTCGTTGGCTGTTTTCACACCTTTGATAACCGGCACAGCCATATAACGTTCAGCAAAGTCAGCGTAAACATTCAACATTTTGGTTGCCTCAGCCAATGCTTCCTCTTTGGTAGCATGTGCAGTATGACCTTCTTGCCACAAGAATTCAGCTGTTCTCAAGAACATGCGGGTTCTCATTTCCCAACGGAAAACATTGGCCCACTGGTTACACAGGATAGGCAGGTCACGATAGGAATGAATCCAGTTTTTATAAGTGTTCCAAATAATAGTTTCCGAAGTCGGGCGAATAATAAGCTCTTCTTCCAAACGAGCATCCGGGTCAACAACCACGCCACTACCGTCCTCGGCATTTTTCAGACGATAGTGAGTCACAACAGCGCATTCTTTTGCGAATCCCTCGACATGCTCAGCTTCTCTGCTCAAAAATGATTTCGGGATCAAAAGTGGGAAATAAGCGTTGACATGACCAGTTTCTTTAAACATTTTATCGAGTTGCTGCTGCATCTTTTCCCAGATTGCATATCCGTAAGGCTTAATCACCATACAACCGCGAACAGCGGACTGCTCTGCCAAATCGGCCTTTACGACCAAGTCGTTATACCACTGCGAATAATTTTCGCTGCGTTTTGTCAATTCTTTTAGCTCTTTTGCCATTATTTTATTTTTTTTGCAAAGATAGTGGAAGTTGTGCTGAGTGCAAAAGATTTCCTCTCAATTTTCCACATCGCAAAACTTCTATCTTTGGTTATAAACACAGGAATTGCCCAATGCCCCTAAAAGAAACAATCGCAATTCTCACATATTTCTATCATCAATGTAACTGTCCTTTTTTTGACATGCCAATCATTTCCAGACCCGGAACAAGATAAATTTCCAGTCTACGGTTGGATGCACGGTTATCAATCGAATTGTTAGGAAGTAACGGTTCCGATGCACCCATAGCATAAGGAATCACATAATCACTGGCAGCGGCATTCATCTGAAACCAGTCCAAAACTGAAAGCACACGGCTTTCTGTCAGCCGGTCGGTGTATTTTGCAGTACCCGTATTGTCGCTATGCATGACCAACAAAACGCGATAAAAATCCGGAATTTTCAGGAACTGCAAACATGGCTTCAACACCTTTGATGCTCTCGGACTTAATTCCACTTCATTTGGCAAAAACAACTCATCGGAAGGGATAGTAATGATGACAACTTCTCCCGAACGCATTGTTTCGACCGTATATCCAGCAACAATCATTTTTTTTGCTACCGTCAGCTGATACTCCCTAATAGCCTCTTTTTGCGAGCCCAATTTCGGAATTGACAAATTTTCATCAAGCGACATTTCATACAGCTGCTCCAACGTATGTGTATCATTGTCGTCAGCTACCACCACTGCCCCATTCTGACTTTTCAAACTTTTTACAGTCTGGTCGTTAGCGACAGCCGCCGTATCAGCTGTCTCTGATGCTACATGCTCCGATTTGAACAAGCCACGGATAGAATCAAGTCCCTTCTGAAAAATATTCTGAGAAACACTTTCCGTTGGAATCAACCCCAAAGCAAGGGACAGAACAAGAATCAAGCCACCCCGTTTCATATTCTATCCTTTTTTAAAAATCGAAATCATCAATAGAATCCTCATATTCCAATTCCAGATGCACGATGTTTTCGACATCATTCAAATCTATAGGATTTTCCTTGTCCTTTTTCAGCGACTTCTTCACAAATTCATAGAGTTCCGTTTCATCAAATTCATCATCATCCGATTCGTCTATGTCATCCAAATCGAAATAGCCTTTATTTTCGTAAAATTCGAAAATAATATCAATAACCAGTAAAATGTCATCCTCCGAATATTTTTCAGCCACCTCCGTAGGAAGATTCGATAAGATATATTTTACGGCATCGTTTTCCTCATATGTTTTTAATTCACCCATATACAACGGATTTAATCAATTAATATTTCTTTTCTAACACTTTCTTGATTTTACGACCTATCAAGGAGTTACAAACTGCTTCATTAAAACTGACTGGAGACAATTCCTTCAGGCAAATCCATTACCAAACGGTTATTATCTTCATCCACTTCTAAAATGAATTCCTCAGCAAGGGGAATCAAGAATTCATTCTCACCACATTTTACAACAAAAAGAGCATTTTCCGTAGAGTCGTCGACATCCTCAATATGACCAATCAACGAACCGTCGGCAGCCACAATGTCGAATCCGATAAAGAAATCGCAATAAACCTCGTCATCGACATCAGCCATTTCCTGCTTCAAAACATAAATCGGCTTATTTACAAACATCTTGACATCAGCTTCGGAATCTACGCCCTCCAATTTCACAAGAATAGTATGGTCATTCTTCTTTCTGTATTTTTCAACAAAAAACGGAACATTTATACCATCTATACATGAAATCAACGTCGAGAAATGTTCCAAATCATCAATATCGCAAGCGAAAGTAGCAGATATCTCACCCGCCACTCCGTGAGGCTTATTGTATACCCCTACCTTTGATATTTCGTCGTTTGTAATCATCGGTTCCGTTATTTTCTTTTTTTCGATTTCTTTGCACTGCCAGCAGGTTGTTGGATTAATTCCTTAAAATCGCGCAGCTGACAAGTAGCAGAATCCAGCCTGATTTTTCCTTTGGAATAATACGCCAAATCCTTAAATATCTTGTCATCGTCGACCCCGTCCTTATTCACCGCCAGCATCATCTTTTTCATATGATGAGCCAACAGCAGCACCAATTGAGTACGCTCTTCACCTTCCGGCATTTCAGCGGCTATGTCAATCAGCTCTTCCAGTATCTTTCCATAGTGACGGAACTTGATCGGACGTAATTTATATTCTACCGGTTCCGGACGAGAGTGCAGGTTTTCAGGTTTCAGAACTTCACAAGGATAATCAATGTCAAGTTTGAAATCAGAAATGATGGCCAACTGGTTCCACAACATTTTATTGAAGTCGTCTACATCTCTAAGGTTTGAAAACAAGTTGCTCATTATGTCGATAATGGCATACGCACAACGAGTCCGCTCTTCACGGTCTTCAATAGTCATACAATGATCCACCATTTGTTGGACATTTCTGCCATATTCCGGTAAAACCAACTTTTCCTTTTGTGTATTGTATTCCAACATAATAGACTTTTGTTAAAAAATTTAGATTTCCAAACATGAACGCTCTACTTCAGGGCATTCTTTTTGGGGACTGTCGTCTGGAATTTTTTAATATAATTAGGGGTTGAATATGCCAAATCAAGGAAATCACCTTCACGATATGCCTTTTCCGACAACGCAATCATATCAACGGCATTCAACTGCACGCCATAAACGAATTCCGCATTGTCATTGACAATGACATCCTTCACCTTGTCAGCACCATTCCCCATAAAAAACATCTTATGAGCAGACAACAATTCCGAAAATGAATTTTCATCAATAATCATCGCCTGATTGGGCAAGACTTCATTCAAAGCCAAATCATAAACGGCTGTAAACACTTCCATGCGCCGGGCATCAATCATCGGGACAAACAAATCATCCGGACCGACATGATGTGAAAACATAACGGCCACACTTAAAATCTTCAACGTATTCACACCTATTAAGGGCACCCCTAAGCCAAAGCACAAACCTTTAGCCTCTGAAAGTCCGATTCTCAATCCAGTATAAGATCCCGGGCCAATACTTACAGCTACCGCATCGAGTTTCATTTCGCATTGCTTGGCATAATCCAAAGCATCCTTTACAAATCCACCCAATACCGTTGCATGGTTGCGTCCTTTATAGTCCGCATTATGAAATTTCATTTCTCCGTCCTGCGATAGACATACAGAACAGACATCGGTTGATGTTTCAATATTTAAAATTGTTGACATATCATTAATTGTTACGAGAACACGTTGCTCCTCATTAAAACCAGAACATAGAAAACTCACTCCCGCAATGGCATCACCATCTGACAAAAGATTTCGAATGCCAACTTACAATGATGAATTTTCACCTATTCTGTTTTATGCAAAGGTAATAAAAAATGCACACCTTCACCTTATCTTTCAGAGAAAAGGCCACAGAATTGACAAAATTTCAGTAAAACTGTTGCATAATAAAAAAATTAAGCATACCTTTGCAACACTTTAACAATTTGATTCGCTAGCTCAGCTGGTAGAGCACAACACTTTTAATGTTGGGGTCTTGGGTTCGAGCCCCAAGCGGATCACTCAAACAAAAAGCAAAACAATAAAAACCGCTAACAATTAGCGGTTTTTTCTTTTATACCTACTGCAACTTAAGCCGAATATGGACATCTGAAAGGAAGTAAAATAGGTGGACTTGATTCTAACCTTAAATCAGCCCACCTAATAAGATTACATTTTATTGAGTTTCTATACCTTAAATAAATTCAATTCTTTCTGAAACAT
Source organism: uncultured Porphyromonadaceae bacterium (assembly GCA_900548875.1). Lineage (GTDB taxonomy): Bacteria > Bacteroidota > Bacteroidia > Bacteroidales > Muribaculaceae > Limisoma. The sequence goes on from URMA01000021.1 coordinate 37,175, forward strand.
GTATTTTTACACAAACTAAAGAACCCTTTCTTGTCTGTTGTCATTTATACATTCTTTCCAGCAGTTTATTGCCTAACACGGGGCGATAGTGTCCTAATTCATAATAATTGTGGTAATCTTCTGTAAATTCGTTGATACCAGTGAAATCATACACATTCTCTTTCCCGAAAATGTTTTGCAAGATTTTCCTGTCATCCGGGTGCAGTTCGTTCTGGTTATAATCCGGACTGATTAGAACACGTATTGAGGTGTTATGGCGGCGCAGGACTTCCATGATTTCTTCCAGTATCTCCCGTTGCTTTTGATAGATGGCGGGCTCAACTATAGTGACCGTGCCATCCCTTTCGGGAAATTCATTTTTATGATTTTCCCAGTATGCCTCACCTTCCTGCTCAATCATCTTCTCACGTGGATTGAACGCATCGTTGTTCCTCGAATCGCGCACCCTGCCATAAGGGTTCATCTGCCTCATGCTGAGTTCCACACGTCTTGTTATTTTATATTTCAGATATGGAAACAGAAAGTCCGGCATTGCGAATGCCTGCATAAATTCCATCTGCACCGCTATCGGATTACGTCCCGATATTGCTGCCGGAAGCATATGGTTGGCACCCGTCAAAAGTTCACAACGTGAAAGCGAAGTTCTATCAAGAATCATCAGCACATTCTTTATTTCTGCACCTTCACGATCCAGTGCCTGAAGTTTGAGACTTATTGCCTTCATACTCTCTCCATTCCCGAAAAGACGGATAGCATGATCACCGGGGGCAAGATATTTTTCCCACTCCGCACAACGGAAAGCCATTGTACAGGAATTACCTAAAATAAAAGAATTGAAATGTACACTGTCATTACGGTTCTTGTATATTTGCCAACCCACATGATGTTCGTTCAGCATGACATCAGAATCATACAGGTCATATTTTCGAAGTACCATAAAAGGATCTTCGTAAACGTACAGAGCAATCAATATCCAAAATGGTATGGCAAACAACAACAACTTTCGGACAAGGCGCAGGAAAGCAGACCTTTTACGGATGTTTGTGCCAGTAATAGTTTCAGGTATTTTTTCCATCAGAATTGCAGATATATGAAATTTTCCGTGCCTAACTTGCCATAAACAAACACGGCAAACACAATTAAATAATACACTGTCCATCGAACGAAGGCAGACTGTTTTTCAAAACGAAGAAGCAAGTCTCCTTTGGACATAAAAAAGTCATAAAGCAGTATCAATAACAATGCGCTGCCAGCCACGATGCAGATATGGTCGGACATGCCGATATTGATTTCTTTCCAGCTCGCATGGGTCTGAAAAGAGATATTCCGCAGGAAATAGAATGCGTCTGAAACGGATTGTGCCTTGAAAAACACCAGCGATACGGCAAAAATGAGGTAAGTGCGGATGACAGAGAGTGTAGCAAACAGCCGTCTCCCGATATGTTTTCTTACTTTGTTCCGTATTTTTTCAGTTCTCAGTTCCCATACAATCACAAGCCCCTGAATAAATCCATAAACGGCAAATGTCCATCCCGCACCGTGCCATATACCCAAAGCTACAAAGGTCACCATAAGGCTTACCGCCACCCCCCATTGCCCCCAACGACGTGTAAACGACGACAGAGGGAGAAAAAGGTAATCACGTACCCAGGAGGAAAGGGAAATATGCCAGCGACGCCAGAATTCAGCAGTGGTTTGGGCGGCGAATGGATGCGCGAAGTTGGGTGACAGTTTCAATCCAAACAACATTCCTATACCAATCGCCATATCCGTGTAGCCGGAGAAATCAGCATAAAGTTCAACAGGATAAAGAAGGAAGGCCATAAACAGTTGTACGCCTGGGACGGTGTGCATCGAATTAAACACATCATCAATATAGGGCGCAATATGGTCGGCTAGTACCAGTTTCTTCACCAAACCCACCACAATCAGCTTCAGGCCGTAGGTCATCATGGAATAGGATGCCGGAGAGAGCCTTCGGACTTGCGGAAGCAAATCGGCTGACCGTTCAATCGGACCTGACAGGAACTTCATAAACAGAAGCATATAAAGCAAGAAATCCATAAGGTTCCGTTCCGCCTTTTCTTCCTCCCAATAGACTTCCGTCAAGTAGCCGATGGCCTGAAAAGTATAGAACGACATTCCCAATGGGGAAATAAAACCAGAGTCTCCGGTTAACTGATTGGCATAACGGAAAACAATCCAGCAGAGGACAAGACAGGATATGCTGCTCCAGTAAATCAAACGGGAACCTCTTTTTTTCTCATGGGCCTGCTCTACAAATATCGCCGCGCCGTATGTAAAAAAACTTACGGCCAAAGCCGTGACAAGGAATAAGGGATTAAAGTATCCGATAAAGACTCCACTTGCCGCCAGCAAAACGAACTTCCGTCCTTTATCATTGACAAAATGGTATAATGTGAAACAAAGCAGGAACAGCAAGACAAATTCAAAGGAAATGAATGACATTACTTTTTCCTCCTATCCTATTTGGTCTTATTCATGATGGTTTGGCAAAGATCGCCCACATTTTTCAATTTCACTATCTCGCGAAACGAGAAACGCACACCGAACTTATTCTCAATCTCGGTGAGCAGTACCATATTGGTCAGAGAATCCCATCCGTCCACATCGTGGGCAGTAGTGCTTTCAGTCAATGTGATGTTGTCTCTCTTTAATACTTTTCTGAATATTCCATTCAGGATTTCCAATAATTCTGTTGTTTCCATATACTTTATTTATTGAGTGATGTATTTTAATAGTTGGTTCCGGTCAATTTTGTTATTGTTATTTTGTGGGAAACATGGGACGAAGTGAATGTGCCGAGGCAACATATAAGGCGGCAGATTGCTCAGCATATATCGTTCAAGATTTTCCGTGTCTTCAGTATCCTTTTCTATAACGAGGTGCAGATCACAATTTCCGTCGGGAGCATAAACCGGCAAAACCAAAGCGTTGCAAGCATGCTTGTAAAATGCCTTAACGTGATATTCAATTTCACCCAATTCTATTCTAAAACCTTGTATCTTTACCTGTGTATCTTTGCGACCACAATAAACAATATCTCCGTCAGCATCTACCTGACATAGATCACCTGTACGGTAATAGAGCTTTCCAGAGGAATCAGTAACAAAACATTCAGCTGTTTTTTCGGGAGCACACCAATATCCGCTCATTAACTGCGGTCCGGCAATCCATAATTCACCAATCTCTCCGGCCGGAAGTTGTTTGCCCGAAGGGGAGGCAATCATATAGTCCATCCCCTGAAAAAGCCTTCCTATTGCCGCCATGCCGTTGTGATGTTTGGCACCTCCAGCCGCAACGACATATGAAGTGCAGTAGATGGTGGCTTCGGTAGGTCCGTAAAGATTGACTACTGTCGCATTGGGTATACAAGGGCGAAATTCTTCAAGCAGATTCACATCGGTAGCTTCGGCGGTAACTATTAGATAGCGCAAGTCAGGAAAACTGATTTCCCCGAAATAAGGACGTGATAACCGAAGTACGGAAGGAGCAACTGCCGCAAACGTAAGACGATATCGCTCCATGATATCCAATACATTCAAATATTTCATTCCTTTCTGCGGAACAGTATATACACACGCTCCGAGTGTAAGAGGGTAAAGAAACGACACAACGGAGACATCGAACGTCAGTTCGAACATCTGGAGCATACGGTCATGTTCGTCCAATTCCCATCCTAAAGCACAATAAGCCCGGTAAAAAGCATTCAGGTTGTTCCTGGAGATGGGAACACCTTTGGGTTCGCCCGTGCTTCCTGACGTGAAGATAATGTACGCAGGCATATCAGAATCAACCTCATACGGCGGAACAATGCCGGACAGCCAAACAGGCTGATGTGAGGGGAAAGACACTCGTATGGCACGAATGTCAGCAGGAAGGATATCGCCATTTTCCCCATTGTAAAGCAACAGACCGATGCCGGATTGCCTGGCTATCCGACAGTTACGCTCTGCCGGATAATCGGGATGCAATATGACATAGGTTTTTCCGGAAAGGAGCACAGCCAAGATGGATGCGTAGGTTTCCATGCAATTTTCAGCCGTGATGCCTATAATATCCTCTTTGAAATTCCTCAGCGTTTCGCAAATACTTCCTGCCAATCCGAACAATTCCTGATAGGTATAAGTCCGGTCGTCAACGACCAGTGCCGGACGCATGGCATAACGATTCGATGCCCGGACTATTGCAGCCAGCATATCTGCATCAGTTTTCTTCTTCATATTCTCTGTTTATATTTTTCGGTTCATGTAGCACTGTTTTTCATTTATAGAACTGAATCCGACGCAAAATCCCCTATTCCACGATTGTGAATATTAGTTAAATATAATTTGGAATCCGCATACTTGATGCAAGAGTGAATATTGTGCTCAGCGAATGTAGATGTTATTGTTTGCCCAATAATAACATCAGGATACAACCTTTCGATTTCAAAACATATAAAATTCCCTACTACCACACTCTACATGCCGCGTTTGACGTGTTTTTGACAATAAAAAGAAAGAGTTTCCCATTTAATACCGACATCGCATTTTCTGACCTAAAATAAAAAAGAGCAGAAACGGCGTTAACCATTTCTGCTCTGTGAAGCACGGGAAGAGAGACTCGAACTCCCGACACCTGGTTTTGGAGACCAGTGCTCTACCAACTGAGCTATTCCCGTATTTGCGAGTGCAAAGGTATGAATTCTTATTGAGAAAAGCAACCCTTTGCGTCATTAAATTGCTAAATAAATTAAGCAATCTGCAAAAAAACAAGCGCAATTTTTAACAAAAGTGCGCTTTATAAGGATATTACATCAAACTCTGCTCAATCGACTCGACCATATTCTTAAAATCCTTGTCGACCGACATCCGCTCGTCAATAGTTTTACATGCATGCAAAACAGTTGCATGGTTACGCTTCAACTTCAGACCAATAGTTGTTGACGACATTTTCGTATGCTTCTTTGCCAAAGCCATAATCAGCTGGCGAGAATCAGCCACATCGCGCTTTCGTGACTTGCTGTAAAGCATTTCAGATGAAATGGAATATTGCGAACATACTTTTTCCACAATACCATCAAATGTAACTTGCCGCTTCGAAATCTTCACGGAATTCGACAACACATTTCTTGCCAAATCTATAGTGAACGGCTGGTTCAAAGTTGTTGCATAGGCCATCAAAGAAACAAAAACGCCTTCCAGTTCACGCACATTGTCCTTTACATTCTGAGCGATGAAATCAACCACTTCTTCCGGCATCTCTACTCCAGCCTGCATCGACTTGCGCAACAGCACATTCTTACGCAAATCATAGTCAGGACTTGAAAGTTCAACTGTCATGCCCCATTTGAAACGAGAAAGCAAACGTGGCTCCATACCGTCCAATTCCGACGGAGGACAATCACTTGAAAGAATCAGATGCTTCTGCTTGTTATGAAGATGGTTGAAAATATGGAAGAATGTATTTTGCGTAGCCGTTTTTCCCGATAATTCCTGCACATCGTCAATAATCAGCATGTCGATGCTTTGATAAAAATTCAGGAAATCATTGAGCGTATTGTTTTTAACCGCTGCCGTATACTGAGTGACAAATGTGCGAGCACTCAAATAAAGTACACGACTGGACGGATGACACTCTTTCATCTTAATGCCGATAGCCTGAATCAAGTGTGTCTTACCAACTCCAGTCGGACCAAAAACAAACATCGGATTGAATGTCTGGCATTTCGGATCCGTAGCAATGGCTTTTGCTATTGCATAAGGAAGCTTATTGCTCTGACTTTCGCAATAGTTTTCAAATGTATATATAGGATTTAACTGTGGATCGAGTTCTCCATATTCTTGCGGAGCGAAAGGGTCAACAGCCAAATGACGCTGTTCAACCACACGACTCTTCCGAGGCTCTTCAGCCACAACATGCGTTTGAGGATCGTCTTTAACAACGTTATAAGAGAATCTTAATCGAATATTTGAACCATAAACGCGCATAAGGGCAGCAATCAGAAGTTTGCCATACTGATCCTCCAAATGCTCCACGTAATAAGGTGTCGGCACATTCAGCACCAACGTATTTTCCTTCTTATCGTAGCTACCCACTTCTATCGGGGCAAACCACGACTCGAATTGAGCATTTGAGATATTATCCTTTATTATTCTCAAACACTCGTTCCATAAAACAATATGTTCCTCGTTCATTCCTTCTTAATTTACAATGCAAAATTTGTCATTTTTTTCCAAGAAAACAAATGCAAAATATTTTGCATTTTTGACTTCAACCGTAACATTCCTAAAAATCAAGCAGTTATCACAAGAGCCTCGCCAAGTATACCCAATAATCATAACAATCTACTAAACAACACTTTACGAACAAACAACAGCTATGCATAATTATTATACAATCGACCTATACACCCTTTTTTATAGTCGTTTAGAGAATGCATATTCTAAATTTAGGGCGAGGCTGTTATTTGGAA
>URMA01000022.1 GCA_900548875.1 uncultured Porphyromonadaceae bacterium
CAGTTAATTTAAACTAAATATTATCCAATTATTTGGATTACAACATAGAAGAACAAAATTTTTATGCATGTCAATTTTAAATCTGTTCTTTTGTTCTTCTGTCCAAAACGATTAAAAGTTGAATGCAGAGCAAGTATCTGGATTTTTGTCAATAGACAATAGCAAAACGGGTTTCGAAACAGCCATTTCGGAAACAGCGGTTTCGCAACCGGGTTCTAAAATAACAATCATAACTATTGTATGCTTCCTTTTTTTGAAAGTTGGGTAATGTCTTTTCCGGTTGGTGCCTGGAATGCCTTTAGTCCAAACAGCGGGAGAGAGGCGAGGGCAAATTCCACCAGTTCCGCTTTCAGGTGTTCGTAGGGAATCCATTGGGTATTTGCCGAAAAGCAGTAGAACTCTACCGGAAGCCCATGCTCGGTAGCAGGTTGCAGGCGCACCATCATGTGGGGTTCTGTTGTCACTTTCGGATGCTGGGCAATGTAGTTCTCCATGTAGTAGCGGAAATAGTGTAGATTGCTGGACGGTCCTACGGTTTGGGGGCAGTTTTTGACCAGTTTGTCGAATTTTGCTTTTTCTTCGTCCGAGCAAAAATGAATACTGTTTACATCCAGATATAGAATCTCCTTAATTCTTCGCCGTCCGCTATCCCACATTGCGCGCCAGTTTTGAAACGAGTCGCTCACGAGCAGATAGGTAGGGATGGTGACGATGGAGTTGTCCCAGTTGCGGATTTTCACGATGTTGAGGGTTACTTCCGTCACGATACCGTCGGCCTGGAATTTCTCCATCTTTATCCAGTCGCCGGGACGGAGCATGTCGTAGGCATTGATTTGTACGCCGGCCACAAGGCCCATAATTGAGTCCTTGAACACCAGCATCAGTACCGCAGTGAAAGCACCCAGTCCTGCCAGCAATGCTTCCGGACGCTTGTCGAGAATGATGCTGAACATCAGAATCAGACTGATGCACACCACCACGATTTTCATCATCTGGTAGAAGCCCTTGACTGATTTGTTGCGCATCTTGTCGGACTCGTTGGTGATGATATAGAAAGTGGAGATGAACGCCAGAATGAGTTTTGTGCCCAGCGCTATGATGAATAAAATGGTCAGCTTGTTGACAATCTCCCATATTAGAGGCTTGTCGTGGAAAGCCAGCGGCAGAAGAAGGTAGAGGAGAATCAGCGGCAGAAACTGGCAGGCAATGTTCGTCACCTTTTCGTTCAGCAGATGGTCGTCCCATGTAGCTGAAGTTTTGGAGGCCAGCTTTCTAAGAATGGGTACGACAACTTTTTTACAGAGCAGGTAGACAATAAAACACAGTGCCACCATCGACGCAATAATAATGATGCGGTGGGGCATGTCGATTTGTCCGCCGGCAGTGTAGCCGATTGTATGATAGAACGACTCAATCTGTTCCTTCATGATTCCTTACTTTTTGTCTTCAGGTGCAAACTGGTCCTTATAGTCGATAGGCACACGTGGATTTTTCATTGCACGAATCCAAAGAATAATGCCGGCAATGATAAACGGAATGCTCAGAATCTGTCCCATGTTCAGAATCATGCCTACTTCGAAATCTTCCTGCGGATTCTTGATGTATTCGATAAGGAAACGTGCCGTGAATAGAATTACGAAAAACACTCCCGTAAGCAGTCCCTGACGTTCGCCGGCGTTGCGTTTCCAGTAGAGGAACATCAGCAACCCGAACAGTGCAAAATAGCAAAGCGCTTCGTAGATTTGTGTAGGGTGGGAAGGAACGCTGAATATCGGTTGTGCCCCTTGCATCCATGCATCAAGGTTTTCAATGAAGCGGAAACCCCACGGCAGGTTGGTCGGGTCGCCGTAGATTTCGTGGTTGAACAGGTTGCCCATGCGGATAAGTCCGCCCACCATTGCCACAGGAATCACCAGGCGGTCGAGCGTCCACAGCACATTGCGTTTCGTCACCTTCCACGAATAAAGGAACATGCCAATCAGAATGCCGATGGCACCGCCGTGGCTGGCCAATCCTCCGTGCCACACCTTCAGAATTTCGCCCGGATTCTGCGAATAGTAGTCCCACGCGTAGAAGAACACGTGTCCCAGTCGGGCACCGATTACCGTACACAGAATCACATAGATGAAAAGCGTGTCTACCCAACTTTGCTTCACGCCCTCATGCTTGAATATTTTAGAAATGATATATACGCCCAATATAAAACCGATGGCGAACATCATGCCATACCAGCGGATGGTCACCGGCCACGAAATCATATCAGGATTAAAAGTCCACGTAATGAAATTTGATATCATCTGATAATAATGTTTTATGGTTCCACTTTAATTCGCAGATGCAAACTTACATAAAAATATTCGTTTTTTGTGTGGTGACTTGAAAAAAGGAAAATTTTTGCCAGTAATTACTATTTTGTTTGCAACAATCTGTCTAATCCAAATCGGTGAGGAGTAATTGTGTGTCGATTTGTCAGCGTTATTGATATTGGCGGTGTTTGGCAGAAAATACAAGTAGGTTTGGTTTTCTGCTAAAATTTTCTGTATATTTACGAAAAACTGCCTTAAATGAAAAAATTGTTGTCTCTTCTGTTTTTGTCAATGCCGTTGGTGGCTTCGGCCAATGTGGTCTGGCCTTCGCTGTATATTGTTTCGCAGGTGTATTGTTGGTATATCATTGTGCTGGGACTGATTGTCGAGTTTTTCGCCGTGCGGTTTTTTGGAGATGCCACGTGGCGGAAGTCGGCCGTGATAGTCGTTGTCATGAATGCAGTTTCTGCATTGGTGGGGCTGGTGCTGATTCCTGTGAGCGGACTCTTTACGGAGGTACTGCTATTTCCGTTTGTGGATGCCACCTTCCATTTGTCGCACTGGATATTCGACTACGTGTTGGCCGCCTTGGTCAATACCTGTATAGAAGGATTGTGCATGAAATGGATTTTCAAATACCGGTTCAAACGCATTTTCTGGTGGCTTTTTGCTGCCAATGCTGTCAGCGTAGCTTTCTCGGTGTTGGTGCCTTTGTCCAATTGGTAAAGCGTTACGCCACCCGTCGACGGTATCGGCGGAAGTTAATATTTTTTGTAGAGGTGGTATATCTTGAAAACTTCCTGCACATAGCTTGTCGTCTGTTTTCCGCGGAAGTAGCCGTATTTGCATACCTCGTCGTTGTAGTATTCCGGATAGCCTTTCATGAGCAGGGCGTCGCTTACGTTGTTTTCCCATAGCTGCGGGTTTTTGCCGTATTTTGTGGCGAGGGCAATGGCATCATAAATGTGGGCGATGCCTGAATTGTAGGCGGCGATGATGAATTTTTTGCGTTCTTCGGGGTCGCTTACGTATTTGTTGAGGCTCTTGTCGAGGTCGGCAATCACTTTGACGGCCGTTTCTATGTTTCGTTGAGGGTTGGTAATCTCTTCTTCGCTGAGCCCGTAGCGGCGCGCCGTGGCCGGCATCAGCTGCATGACGCCTCTTGCGCCTACCCATGAAGTGGCTTGCGGGTCAAACTTCGATTCTGCATAGCCTTGTGCGGCGAGAAGTTTCCAATCCCAGTTGATGCTTTTGGCGTAAGTCTTGAAATATTCGTCGTAGCGCGAAACGATGCCTTTTTTCAGCAGTTTGATGTCGATGGCGGCACTGCTTGTTGCCTTGTTCGTCTCGAAATAGTGGTGGAAAAGGCTTCTTCCGGTGTCGATGATGCGCGGATCCTTCGCCCAGGCGTTGATGCTGTCGGCAAGCCATTGTTCCGATTTTCTTACGGCCCACGAAGAGCGTTGCGCGAAGCTCACTTCAAGGCTGATGTCGATGTTGCTGTAATAGGTGTGGTCGAGTTTCGCAATGTCGCTGTCGACGATGGTTAGCGGAATTTCGCCTTCGGCCACCATTTCAATCAGGTCCTCCGACATGATGGTGTCGCGCGAAATGGAGTGTATGATAATGCCGCCGCCCACTTCGTTGTTCAGGTTGCGCAACCGTGATTCGTATTTCGAATTGCGCTCCACGTAGATTTCCTTCCCGACCAGTTGCGTTACGTCGGTAATGAGCGGTTCGTCCTTTTTGATTGGCTGGATGAGCACCTGGTGCGTGATGTTTTCCAGTCCGCAGTGTGCCACACGCTCGTTGTATTCGGCTGTGACGGGAGTGTTGTAGGCGATAAGGTCAATTTTCCCGGAGTCGAGCATCGCTTCCAATGCTGAAAGGCTTCGCATCACTTCAAACTGCACGGCTATCTTCTTGTCGTGTGCAAACTTTATGGCCAGGTCGTAGTCGTAGCCCATCGTGTCGCCTTTAACGAGGAAGAACGATGTCGGGCTATAGAGTGTGCCGACTACCAGCGTGTCGGGGAGGGCATAGCTTTTTTCGTCGGTGCTGTCGGATGCCTTTTTCCCGCATGCGAAAAAACAAAAAATGCCACACAGCAATAGCAGCGTTATTGCGGTATGTGGCATTCGGTTCATTTTTGTATGGATGAATGGATTAATACTCAAAAGTGCCGTATTCCGAGTGGATGGTCAGACGGTTTTCCTCGGCATCTTCAACACGTCCCACGATGCGGGCCTCGATTCCGAACGATTCGGAAATTTCGATGATGCGTTGGGCATTTTCCGGAGAAACATAGATTTCCATGCGGTGTCCCATGTTGAACACTTTGTACATTTCTTTCCAGTCAGTGCCTGACTGCTCCTTGATGATGCGGAACAGCGGTGGAATGGGGAAGAGATTGTCTTTCACGACGTGCTTGTTCTGAACGAAGTGCATGACTTTGGTCTGTGCGCCGCCCGAACAATGTACCATACCGTGGATTTCCGAGCGCATTTCGTCGAGAATGCGCTTGATGACCGGAGCATAGGTGCGTGTCGGCGAAAGAACGAGCTTCCCGGCCGTTACGTTTACTTCCGGCACGATGTCGGTCAGTTTGAGGTTGCCGGAATAGATAAGATCTTCCGGCACGTTCTTGTCGTAGCTTTCCGGATATTTTTCAGCGATATATTTTGCAAAGACGTCGTGGCGTGCCGAAGTAAGGCCGTTGCTGCCCATGCCGCCGTTGTATTCGGTTTCGTAGGTGGCTGTGCCGAAGGAAGAAAGTCCTACAATCACGTCGCCGCCCTTGATGTTGGCATTGTTGATGACGTCGGCGCGCTTCATGCGGCAAGTCACGGTGCTGTCCACGATGATGGTGCGCACGAGGTCGCCCACGTCGGCAGTTTCACCGCCCGTGCTGTAGATGCCCACACCCAATTTGCGGAGGTCGGCAAGCAATTCTTCCGTGCCGTTGATGATGGCGGCAATGACTTCGCCCGGAATCAGCAGCTTGTTGCGGCCGATGGTGGATGAGAGCAATATATTGTCGGTTGCTCCCACGCAGAGGAGGTCGTCGATATTCATGATGAGGGCATCCTGTGCAATGCCTTTCCATACGCTCAAGTCGCCGGTTTCTTTCCAATAGACATAAGCGAGCGATGATTTCGTACCGGCCCCGTCGGCGTGCATGATGTTGCAATATTCTTCGTCACCGCCAAGAATGTCGGGAATGATTTTGCAGAATGCTTTCGGGTATAGTCCCTTGTCCACATTCTTGATGGCATTGTGGACATCTTCTTTTGAAGCGGATACTCCGCGCAGGTCGTAACGTTGGTTACTCATGTCGATTGAATTTTTATAGTTGTATTATATAAAGGTATAACAGAATAGCCGGAGAAACGAGCAGCAGGCTGTCGATACGGTCGAGGATGCCGCCGTGGCCCGGCAGTATATGGCTGGAGTCTTTAGCTCCGACGTTCCGTTTGATAAGCGATTCGATGAGGTCGCCCCAAGTGGCGAATGCCGTTACAACGGCAGAAAGCCCAATCCATTCGTAAAGGTTCAGTCCCGTAAAATAGTGGGGGAAGTAGACACCGACAACAATACCTGAAACAATGGTGAAAAACAGTCCGCCGAAGAAGCCTTCCCATGATTTTTTCGGGGATATGCGTTCAAAAAGCCGGCGGTTGCCTATCATCGAACCGATGCAGTAGGCTCCGGTGTCGTTCATCCAGATGAAAATCAGGCAGGCAAGAACGGTTGTGTTCGTTCCATAGACAAAATAGGTGTAGTTGAGCAGTGTCAGCGGCAGGGCGACGATAACTTGTGTGAGAAATGAAGTGGACAGCAGACGGATGGAGTTGGTGTCCTTGATGTACAGCTGTGAAATCAGACGGATCACCACATAGGGGAGATAGGCGATAAGGATGGGAACTTTCCATTCACTGTCGTAGAGGCTGAAGAATGTACTGGCAAAAAGGGAAACGCCCCCGAGTACATCCAGCGTGGTGAGCAACTTGTAAGATTTGATACCTTTGTTGCAAAGGGTTGACAGCTCGATAATTCCCAATATGAGCAAAACTCCAAAAACACCGGCAAAGTAGCCTGCGCCACAAGTAGTTGCCATTACAAGTAAGGCAACGTAGATGATGCCCGTTATGGTCCGTTTGAGTATTTTTCTCACAGTTCTTTAATTTTTTTTTGATAAAATAGGATGCGGTTTGGCATAGTCATGACTGAAAACTGCGTTTCCGCAAACCTCTGCACTCGCCTTTCACTATTTTGTGCAAAAATAGTCATTTTGTCGCTATTACGGAAGTGTGTAGTGTGAAATTTTTGGGAGAAAGCTTAATTTTTGATTTGTGAAAAGTGGGGAACGGCGTGTTTTGAATAGAATAAAATCCGTAAATTTGCGGTGTAAATTTTAGTCGAATGGAAAAGTATGTCTATGAGTTGGAAATGAGTGTCCGTGACTACGAACTGGATTCGGAGGGCATCGTCAACAACGCCAACTATCTGCATTATCTGGAGCATACGCGCCATGAATTTTGTTCTGCCAACGGCATTTCGTTCGCCGAGATGCAGAACCGCGGTATTATTCCTGTATTGAATCGTGTGGAAATCGATTATAAGACCCCGTTGCGCAGCGGCGACAGTTTCGTCAGCAAATTGTGGCTGGAACGTCGGGGTGTGCGCTTTGTCTTTCATCAGGATTTGTTCAAACTCTCCGGCGAGACGGTGGTTTCCGCTGTTGTCAGTTGTGTCTGTCTGGAAAACGGCAAGTTGGACAGGGGAGATGTGCTGGCTGAAATTTTCAAGAATTTTCTATAATTTCAGTGTATGATTCCGACGGTTTCCCAACTCGCGTTTTCGATGATTCGGGGCATGACTCCCGACATCGCTTCCGGAATATTGGAAGCGGTCGGCTCGGAGGACGACTTTTTCCGGATGAGCGAGAAGGAGCTGCGCGATTTTGCGCAGTTGTCAAACCGTATTTTTGACGAAGACTATCGGAACGGACTGTTGACGAAGGCTGAGCGTGAATTGGCTTTTATCAGCGAGAAGGGGATACGCACGGTGTATTTTACCGACAAGGATTATCCTGCGCGGTTTCTGACGGCTCCCGACGCTCCGCTGATGCTTTATGCCGTAGGCGGTTGCGATCTGAATGCCCGGAAACTGGTGAGCATTGTCGGCACGCGCCATGCCACCAACTACGGGTTGGGGCTGTGTCGCGACCTGGTGGCAGGATTGGCGAAACAGGTTGGCAACGACGTGGTGATTGTGAGCGGGTTGGCCTATGGGATTGACATAGCTGCACATCAGGCGGCTTTGGATGCCGGACTGCCGACGGTAGCCGTGGTTGCTCATGGGCTGGACATGATTTATCCGGCACAGCACCGTTCGGCGGCCGCGGAAATCGTACGCCACGGCGGTGCTGTCGTGACTGAATATCCGTCGTCAACGAGGGTGCATCGTTCGAATTTTCTTGCCCGCAACCGGATTGTGGCGGCATTGTCCGACTGTACGGTGGTTGTCGAATCGGCAGAAAAGGGCGGCGCGTTGGTCACTGCCAACATTGCCCAAAGCTACGGTCGCGAAGTGTTTGCCTTTCCCGGAAAAGTGACTGACGAGTATTCGGCCGGCTGCAACAGGCTGATTCGCAAGAATGTCGCTTCGCTGTTGCTTTCCGCCGCAGATTTGGCCGACGCTATGGGGTGGGAACGGAAAGAGCCGATGCCCGTGCAGCAGGAGCTTTTTGTGGAATTGACGGCTGAAGAACAGCAAATTGTGGATTTGCTCGGCGAAAAAGGTGAACTCCATATCAATGACTTGGGAGCTGCGCTTAATGTGCCGATTCATAAACTGTTAAGTCTGCTTGTGGACATGGAATTCCGTGGCCTGGTTGATGTCCTGCCCGGCAATCGTTATGCTGTTCGAAAAAATTTTTGAATTAAATTTTGTCCGTTTCATAGAAAAGCACTATTTTTGTGTTTAAAAGCATACTTATATAGCAATTTAGAATTCTGAATAATGATTTCGAGAGACGCATTAGAGAAAGTTATCAAGGAAGATTTGGCCGGGATTTGGAATGTACTGACCCCTGAAGACAAACGAGTTGTGATTGAAAATTTCACGCTTCACAACTATAAACGTAACCAAATCATCTATGCCGAAAAAGAGACACCGGAATATCTGTGGTGCCTGATTAAAGGTAAGGTTAAGAAATACAAGGAAGGTATTGGAGGACGCCAGCAGATTATCCGTTTGATTCGTCCGATTCAATACTTTGGTCACCGTGCCTATTTTGCCAACGAGCCGTATGTGTCGGGGGCAATCGCGATGGAGGCTTCCGTTGTCGGCACAATCCCTATGGATATTGTTGCAAAATTAATCGACGGCAACCGCCAGCTGGCATGGTTCTTCATTCATGAACTGTCGCACAATCTGGGCCGTTCGGATACAAAAATCGTTAACCTCACACAAAAGCATATCCGCGGACGTCTGGCCGAGGCGCTGTCACTGCTGATTGATAATTATGGTTTCGAGGAAGACGGCGAAACGCTGAATATCTACATGTCGCGTGAAGATTTGGCCAACCTCTCGAACATGACAATCTCCAACGCAATTCGCACACTGTCGGCATTTGTCAACGAACATATTATCGTGGTTGACGGTCGTCGTGTAAAGGTACTGAATGAAGCGATGTTGCGTAAAATCAGTAAATTCGGTTAGCGCTTAAGTATGTTTACTGCTCAAAAGCTCCGTAAGGAAAATATCGCGGAATATCTGCTATATATGTGGCAGGTCGAGGATTTGATACGGGCAAACGGACTCGAAATTGAAAATATAAAGAAAAATATTGTCGATCGTTATCCTATCGACGAGGCTTCCCGCAAGGAATTGCTGAAGTGGTATGAAGAACTTATCGACATGATGCGTCTTGAAGGAAAACGCGAGAAAGGACATTTGCAAATCAACGACAATGTGCTGATTCAGCTGACCGATTTGCACCTCATGTTGCTGCGAAGCACGAAATATCCGGAATATGGTGCGGAATTCTACCGTACGTTGCCGATTATTGTGGAACTGCGTGCAAAGTCCGGCGAGAATAAGTCGGGTGAACTGGAAACCTGTTTTAATGCCCTTTATGGTATGCTCCTGATGCGTTTGCAGAAGAAACCTGTGACCGAAGACACGCGAAAGGCGATGGCACAGATTACCCGTTTCATTTCAATGCTGGCTTCCTTCTACCATAAGGACAAGCTGAAGCCTTTGTTTGACAAAGAAGATTACGACCAACTATAATATTCAAAAAAACTTAGATTTGTGGCAAGTTTAGAATCAGAAATTCAACGCAGGCGCACATTCGCCATTATCAGTCACCCGGATGCCGGTAAAACGACTTTGACGGAAAAGTTGCTTTTGTTCGGTGGTGCCATCCATGTGGCGGGTGCCGTTAAATCGAACAAAATCAAGAAAACCGCAACTTCCGACTGGATGGAAATCGAGAAGCAGCGCGGTATCTCCGTAGCAACTTCCGTGATGGGATTCAACTATGGCGACTATAAAATCAACATTCTCGACACTCCCGGTCACCAGGATTTTGCGGAAGACACCTACCGCACGCTGACGGCTGTCGACAGTGTTATCATCGTTGTCGATGTGGCAAAAGGTGTGGAACAGCAGACTCGCAAGCTGATGGAAGTGTGCCGTATGCGCAAGACGCCTGTGATTATTTTTGTCAACAAACTTGACCGCGAAGGCCGTGACCCGTTCGACATTCTCGACGAACTGGAAAGCGAATTGAAAATCAAGGTACGCCCGTTGAGCTGGCCGATTAATATCGGAGCGCATTTCAAGGGCGTATACAATATATATGAAAATACCCTTGACCTGTTTACCCCGAACAAACAGCGTGTAACGGAACGTGTGGAAATTTCGGACATAAACGACAAGGCGATTGACGAAAACGTGGGCGAAGCGGATGCCACGCGACTTCGCAACGATTTGGAACTGATAGAAGGTGTCTATCCGGAATTCGATGAGGGTGATTACCTGAAAGGTGAAGTGGCGCCCGTGTTCTTTGGTTCGGCCTTGAACACATTTGGTGTAAAGGAATTGCTCGACTGTTTCGTGAAAATTGCTCCGGCTCCGCGTCCGGTTATGGCAGTCGAACGAGAAGTCCGCCCGGAAGAGCCGGGTTTCACAGGTTTCGTTTTCAAGATTCACGCCAATATGGACCCGAATCACCGTAGCTGTATTGCTTTCGTGAAGGTCTGCTCCGGCAAGTTCGAACGCAATGCCAACTACAAGCATATACGAACAGGAAAGATGATGCGCTTTGCTGCTCCTACGGCGTTTATGGCGCAAAAGAAATCGGTGGTCGACGAGGCTTATCCGGGCGACATTGTCGGTATCCCGGATACAGGCAACTTTAAAATCGGCGATACGCTGACATCGGGTGAAGAACTCCACTTCAAGGGATTGCCGAGCTTCTCGCCGGAAATGTTCAAATATATTGAAAATACCGACCCGATGAAGACGAAGCAACTCAACAAGGGTATCGAGCAGTTGATGGACGAAGGTGTGGCGCAATTGTTTATCAACCAGTTCAATGGCCGAAAACTGATTGGTACAGTCGGCCAGTTGCAGTTTGAGGTTATTCAGTATCGTTTGCTGCATGAGTACGGGGCACAATGCCGTTGGGAACCTGTTCATCTCTACAAGGCCTGCTGGATTGAAAGCGATGATGCCGAAGCATTGGCAGCGTTCAAGAAGCGCAAGCATCAGTTTATGGCCGTTGACCGCGACGGTCGCGATGTGTTCCTTGCCGACTCCAACTACGTGTTGCAAATGGCGCAGACCGATTTCCCGAAAATCCGCTTCCATTTCACCTCTGAGTTTTAGCATAACTAAATCTACATCAATATATCTAAGGCTGTCGCATCTGCGGCAGCTTTTTTTATGAGTGCGCTGCATCTTAATAAAATTGCTCAAACAAGTTTGGCATTTTTATCTTCGATTTGCACTACTTTAAAGAAGTTAGGCTGCGGTTCGGGATAAAAAATCAAGCGAGCTTGTTTTTTCTCCGCTCACCTTGCACTATCTTTGCAGATGGATTAAACAAGGATTTGAGATGAAAAAAATCATACTTTCACTGGCGTTGGCTTTTATGGGATTTGTCGGGGCGTACGCCTGTACTTCGGCCATTATTTCCGGGCGTTTGACGGAGAACGGACGACCTTTGCTGTGGAAAAATCGCGACACTTCGGATTTGAATAACAAGGTGGAGAAAATCGATTCAAAGGACGGCAACTATGCGTATGTGGCCGTTTTTAATGGCAGTGACACCGACTGCAAGGAAGCTTGGATTGGTTTCAACAGCGAGGGATTTGCCATAATGAATACGGCTTCCTACAATCTGAAGGACGACGATGTGAAGGAAATGGACAAGGAGGGGCTGGTGATGAGCCGGGCGTTGGCATCGTGCCGCACGGTTGACGATTTCGAGCGTCTGTTGGCGGAGTTGCCGAAACCCTTGGGCGTTGAGGCCAATTTCGGGGTAATCGATGCGGAAGGCAATGCCGCCTATTTTGAAACGGACAACTGGAAGTGCCGCCGCTTTGATGTCGACGATACGGAAAAGGGCTACATCGTGCGTACCAACTATTCGAAGTCGGGACGAAAGGATGAAGGCTACGGATATATCCGTGAGGAAAATGCGGAAACGCTGCTGGCTCCCTATATCGCTGCCCGGAATGTAACTCCGGCCGTGTTTACGGAAGGACTTTCCCGCTCGTTCTACCATTCGCTGATGGGAAAGGACATGGCTACCCTCGGACTGGATTGGGTGGTGGACCGCGATTTCATTCCGCGCATGAGCACTGCTGCATCGGTTGTCATCGAGGGTGTGCTGCCGGGAGAATCTCCGGAGCTGACTACGATGTGGACGGTTTTGGGCTATCCTCCGTGTGGCGTGATGGAACCGGTATGGATGTGGGATGTACCTGCCGACCTTCGTGCTGACAAGACGACGGGACGAGCTCCGGCGTGCGAGCGTGCCAACGAACGGAAAGCGCAGGTCTTTTCCTTGAAACGTGACCATGGCGAAAATTATCTGCGCATTAGCGCGCTATTCCGTGCCGACGGAAAGGGAATCAGCCAGCTGACCACAAAACAAAGTATTGAAAATTATAAAAAAGGATACGAAAAATTAGAACAGAAAAGAAAGGAAGTTAAGAAATGAGTGCTTCGATTATGACAGTCATTATGTTGGTGATTTCCAACATTTTCATGACATTGGCCTGGTACGGCCACTTGCGTTTGGGTGAACTGGGTATCAGTAAAAACTGGCCTTTGTGGGGTGTGATTCTGTTTTCTTGGATGATTGCGCTTGCCGAATATGCGTTTCAGGTACCGGCCAACCGTATGGGATATGTGGGCAACGGAGGTCCGTATACGCTTGTGCAGCTGAAGGTGCTTCAGGAAGCCATCACATTGGTGGTGTTTACGCTGGTGGCAACCTTCCTGTTTCAGGGACAGTCCATCAAATGGAACCATGTTGTGGCGTTTCTGCTGCTGATTGGTGCCGTATATTTCTCTTTCCTCGACACATCGAAGTCTTGATGCACACCGTCACGACGCAGATATATAAGCTGTCGGCATCCGACTACATGAAGGTGCTGTTTCCGGCCTATCTGTCGGACAAGTGGTATGTTTTTGTACTGCTTCTTGTGCCGTTTGTCGCGTTGACGTTTGTCAATGTGAATTTTATATATGTTGCGTTGATGGTGTTTTTTTTCATTTTTCCCATGATGCTCTCATTCGTCTATTTCTACTATGCTTTCAGCGAAGAGTGTGTTGATTCTATCCGCCGCTGTCGGGTCACGTTTGCCGACGACGGCATGCGGCGCACGTTTTTCGATGACGAGGGGGCGCTTCTGGCGGAAAAGCATTATGGTTGGAATGAGTTTGGCGGTTTTATGGCCGATGTAAAAAAAATGATACTGACGGCCAAAGGAAAAAAATTTCGCTACTACATGGTGCCGTTCGAGGCTTTTGAATCGGCCGACGACTATCGCCGGGCGGTGGAAATACTGGCAAAATATTTACCAGACAACTAATAAATCAAACAAGTTATGAGAAAAAACATTTACACATTCTTGGCAATGATTGCCATGGGCACGGCAGTGGCCGGTGCCGAAGTGCTGTTGGAAGAAAATTTTGATTATCCTCAGGGCGAATTCCCCTTGGCAGAAGGCGGTTGGTATACGCAATGGGGCGGAGCTTCGTCGCTTTCGATCGGCGAAGGGCTGACGTTTGAAGGATATGCCGGCTCGGGAGTGGGCAACGGCGTGGCGATTAATACTGACGACGACAACAATCCCCATCGTGCCTTCAAGCAGGTGACCGAGGGCAACGTGTATGTGGCCTTTATGCTTCGTCCGCTTGCCGCTTACAAGAAAGGTTATTTTCTGACCTTGCGTGATGGCGATGTGGGAGGCTATTCATTCAATTTCAACGGCCGTGTGTCGGTCAACGAGGACGGACAGCTCGGCTTGACTTTTGCCAACAATCAGAACGCTGTGTATGCCGACGAGGTGCTCGACGGCAATACGACTTATCTCGTTGTGCTGAAGTATACCATCGTTGAGGGAAAGAACAACGACAACGTGTCGCTCTACTGCTTCGACAAGATGCCCGACGCAGAACCGGCTGCTCCGCTTGTCGGTCCGCTTTCCGATGCCGCTAAGGTGGACATCAATCCTGCCAACGTAGTGTTGCGCGGTTATGCCGGTGCCGACTATGTGGAACTTTTGCTCGACGGTATTCGGGTGGCTACAACCTGGGACGAGGCACTCGGAAAGCAGGCCTCGGCCGAAACGGTGAAGGCCGGCGGTGTGTCGGTTGTCGGACTGAAAGGCGCATTGCAGCTGACTGCTGGCAAGTCGGAAGAATGTGTGGTTTATACCATTGACGGCCGTCAGGCAGGAAGCTGTCAAGTGGCTGCGGGAACGACTTCCCTGGCATTGCCGCAAGGGGTGTACGTCGTTAAAGTGGGCGCACAAACCTTTAAGGCCGTAGTGCGATAAAATTCCAACTTTTTTGCTTGCACACAATCCAAAATCAGATTTTTTTGTGTAAGTTTGTAGAGTTGAAAATTAAGCATTAAAGATATATATGGAAGTAATTGGAAAAATCATTCATGTGTTGCCGTTGCAAAGCGGAACATCGCAAGCCGGAAACCAGTGGAAAAAGCAGGAATATGTGTTGGAAACGGAAGACGCATATCCTAAGAAAGTTTGTTTTGACTTCTTTGGCGACCGCGTAGACCAGTTCCCGTTGGCTATCGGCGACCGTGTTCGTTTGAACTTCGATATCGAAAGCCGCGAATATCAGGGCCGTTGGTATACAAGCATTCGTGGTTGGAAAGCCGAAAAAACCGATGCACAGGCTATGCCAGCCTCTCCCGCACCGATGGCTGCACCCCAACAGGCCGTACCGGCACCTCCCCCTGCAATGACCGACTTTACACAGTCATCCGACACTGACGACCTCCCGTTCTAACCTCGCGAGGTCTAAAATAAACACGTCGACTCCCCAATTTGCACCGCAAGTTGGGGAGTCGATGTGTTTTTAGAACTACTAAAATGAAAAAGAAGAGGAAATAAAAGTTAAGTGAATCTTCTGATACGCCACATTATGAGAATGTACCGTTTGAGATTCCAAGTTCGTGGGAGTGGACGACTTTAGGGAATATTGGTGTTTGGCAATCAGGTGGAACACCAAGTCGCTCCAATAAATCTTATTATGGTGGAAATATTCCATGGCTTAAAACTGGTGATTTAAATGATGGTGTAATTACAAGTATTCCAGAATGCATAACAGAAGAAGCTGTTGCAAATTCTTCTGCTAAAATAAATCCTGAAGGAAGTGTCCTTATCGCCATGTATGGAGCAACAATAGGGAAATTAGGAATACTCACTTTCCCTGCCACAACAAATCAAGCATGTTGTGCATGTATTGAGTACTTTGCAATAACTCAATACTACCTATTCTATTTCCTTTTATCTCAGAGAGATATGTTTATATCAAAAGGTGGTGGTGGAGCACAGCCCAATATTTCAAAAGAAATAATTGTCAATACCGCAATACCTCTACCACCATTTGCTGAGCAAGAAAGGATAGTAACAGAAATAGAGAGTTGGTTTGCTTTAATTGATGAAATTGAAAATAGTCAAACTAATTTACAAACTCTCATCAAGCAAGCCAAAAGCAAAATTCTTGACCTTGCCATACATGGCAAACTCGTACCGCAAGACCCGAATGACGAACCCGCTTCTAAATTGATCAAAGGTATCAATCCAAAAGCAGAAATTACTTGTGATAACGCGCATTATACGCAGTTACCTTTTGAAGTACCTCAAAATTGGAGTTGGACAACACTTGGAAAAATTGGCAAATGGCAGTCGGGTAGTACACCAAATAGGCTGAATAAAGATTATTATCATGGGGATATTCCTTGGTTAAAAACAGGAGATTTAAATGATGGATATATTACCCATATTCCTGAATATATAACAGAAAAAGCCTTGAATGAAACTTCTGTGAAACTAAATCCTACTGGTAGTGTGTTAATAGCAATGTATGGTGCGACAATAGGTAAAATTGGAATATTGACGTATCCTGCCACTACTAATCAGGCTTGTTGTGCTTGTAATGTTTATCATGGTATAGAGAAAGAATATCTTTTTTATTTCTTACTTTCACATAGAGATAAATTTGTAAAATTAGGAGGTGGTGGAGCACAGCCTAATATTTCAAAAGAAAAAATTATTAATACATATATTCCCATACCTCCACATTCTGAGCAAAAACGAATAGTAGCTACAATTCATAAAACATTTGCTAAATTAGATGTAATTATGGAAAATCTATAGGTTTTCCATAATTACATCAATCCATTTTACCCAATACATTATACTATATTGTTGCCGTATTCATTCAAAATCAATGTAATATGGTAACAGAATTCAAAAATCATTTAGTAAGAACTAATCTTGCCAGAAACACCATTAATTCGTATGTGTGGACTTTGGAGTATTTTCTCAAAAATTATGGGGAAGTGAACAAAAAGAACCTTTTAGCTTATAAAGGGGATTTAGTCGAGAACTTCAAACCGCAAACTGTAAATCTACGCTTGCAAGGTATCAACAAGTATCTGGAGTTTACAAAGCAAGAAAAGTTAAAAATGAAGTTCGTAAAGGTACAACAGAAGAATTTTTTGGAAAACGTAATCAGCGATGCAGATTATAAATTTCTCAAATCCAGACTCAAGGCTGATGGTTATGATGAATGGTATTTCATTGTTTGGTTTATGGCTGCTACCGGAGCACGAGTCAGTGAATTACTCCATATCAAAGCAGAGCATATCGGTGTAGGTTATCTTGACTTATATAGTAAAGGTGGAAAGATTCGTCGGTTATACATTCCTAAGAATTTACGAATAGAAGCAGATAAATGGTTAAAAAGCCAAGGCTTAACATCTGGCTATATCTTTCTAAATCGTTTTGGACAACGTATCACCACTCGTGGAATAGCGTCGCAACTCAAACATTTTGCCGAAAAATACGGTATGAATAAGGAAGTAGTTTATCCTCATTCATTCCGTCACCGTTTTGCCAAGAACTTCCTTGACCGCTTTAACGACCTTGCTTTACTTGCCGACCTTATGGGACATGAAAGTATTGAAACAACTCGTATTTATCTTCGCCGTACAGCAAGTGAACAGCAGAAAATTGTAGATAAAGTCGTGAACTGGTAGTCAGTCAATAGCCTTTAGAAGTGCAATTACTTACACTTCTAAGGCTTTTTGTATATTGTCAAGTGAAGAGAATAGCTTTTCTATCTTTGCAACTATGCGGTATTGTTCTGCAAGAGGAGGTAAGAAAATATGCATATTTTCTAAAACCCCAATATATAATTCCTTTTGGTTTGTGCTTCCCGCAAGATTCTCTTCCATATATTGTTGTATAGAGTCAGAAGATATATAAGCATAAACATATTGAGGACAAATACTTTTCACCACTCTTACGACAGAAACATGTGAATCAGGAACTACAAAGGGATAGTTACCCAAGCAATTTGCATTAAATAATCTTGTTCTTCCAACAGTGCCAGTACCCGTTGAATTTACAAGAATATCCCCAGTTTGTAATTTGTAAACTTCATTCCACTTGTTAATCGTAGAAGGGTCTAAAAATCTTGCTTGCTCTAATGATATGCCACCATCTTTTAGATTACATTTTTGAGCAAATACAGGGTATGTTTTATCGTCTTCCGAGTATTTGGGTGATTTTCCTCTTGACAAGAAAGAACATATATCGACCAATTTGCAGGCACACCAATTTTCCAGAATCTTCTCATACTGCGCGTTATCACAAGGTGTGAAACTAGGATTTATGCGTTTCAATAGCTCAATGGCTGGCTCGTCGTCCGGATCTTGCGGTACCAGTTTTCCGTGAACGGCAAGGTCGAGGATTTTGCTTTTGGTTTGTTTGATAGTTCTTTGCAAATCAGCTTTGCCTTGTTCAATTTCATCAATCAAAGCAAACCATCTCTCTATTTCTGCTACTATACGATATTGTTCAGCCAAAGGAGGTAATGGAACTTGTAAATCGGTAAAAATTCCTTTATGAACTCTTTGCTGTCCAACAACTCCTTTGAAATATTTTGTTCCCTCACTTATATACCATTGTGACTTAAAGAGATATAGATAGAATTTTGCATGAATGTTTAATGGACGCAGGATAACTAATTCAGTAGTTCCTGCGCCATAATTATTAGGAAGATTTTGAAATATCGTTGATTTGAGATTTTCAAAGCAAGGAGATATCTTTGCTATACCGATGTCTCCATTCCGAAAGTGGCAATATCCTTTTTTTACTTCTTTCCAAATGCGATCCTCAAATTGATGATTCCCAGAAAATCCATCATCAACACAAGCCATAGGAATAAATCCCACATTTGTATCATCAGTTATTTCAGATTTTGGATTAAGACAGAATAATTCTGAAACTGGTACAGATTCCCAACACTTTGGCACCTCAAATGACACATTCTCATAATGTGGCGTATCAGAAGTTTTTGCTGTTTTTTTACTACGCTTTATTTTTCCCTCTTTTATTAGGCGTTCTTTCTCTGCTTTAATGCGTTCAAGTAATACGGATGCGGGTTCGTCATTAGGGTCTTGTGGGACAAGTTTACCGCGAATGGCGAGGTCTAGTATTTTTTGACGTAATTTTTTTGTATCCATTAGGGCTAGTCTTTGTTTAAGAATAGATTACAAAACTCATTCAGTTGCTGCTGCATGCGTTCTTGAGGAATGAGAATGCGTTTGTATTCAGCAATCATGGTTGGACTCATGCTTCGGCTCATGGCATATTCTACTACTACCCGGTCAGCTTCAGGGCATAGAATGATACCGATAGACGGGTTTTCGTTGGACCGTTTTACATCCCGGTCGAGTGCTTCCAAATAAAATTCCAGCTGTCCAAGGTCGCGAGGATGAAACTTTGTCTTTTTTAGTTCTACAGCCACTAATGCCTGTAAGCCACGATGAAAGAATAGTAAATCAGCCTTGAATGTAGATGCACCAATATTAAGGCGATATTCTTGATCCATGAATATAAAGTCTTTTCCCAGTTCAAGGATAAACTGTTTCATGTGTTCTATTAGGCCGTTCCTTAGTTTTGTTTCGCTATGCTTTTTCGGCAGGTTGAGAAAATCTACGAACAGGGTGTCTTTGAACATGGCTGGCGCATTAGGATATCTTTCCAGTAATCCTTTTGACATATTGTCCTTGCTTCCTAATAATCCTGCATAAGTCTGGTTAGAAATGCAACGTTGGAGTTCTCGTTTTACTAAATGCTCTTTATTGGCATAGAGTATATAAAACAACCGTTCTTCGTCGCTTTTACATCTGCATAAAATTTCTAGGTGATTAGTCAAGGTCGTTAACTCCAATATCTTTGGCATTTTTCCAACTGTCGACTGGACAAATTGTGCACTTTTTGGCTGCACAATTACAGGTACTTCCTGTTTATGGTTACTCGCTTCAATTTGTGCAGTTTTTGGCTGCACAAATTCAATATTCAAATATTGTCTTATTGTTGCTATGAACGTTTCAGATGAATATTCATCATAAAACATTACCATATTGTAAATGCTCCTTTTACTATAACCTTTGATGTCAGGGCGTTGGGAACGTATATATTCAGACAGTTGCGAAACAACCTTACTTCCCCATTCTTCGCTCTTCAGTTTAGTAGATACATATCCACCTACATGCCATGCAGTGAGTAGCAGCTCTTCGTTGACGGCTCTTGAAGCATTACTTTTGTGTTGGAGAATAATATCTATGATTTCTCCGAATTGTTGTTCTATTGATATTGCGATGTTGTTATTTTTCATACGCTTAATCTTCATGTATGTTTGCAAGCAGTTTCTCAAGTTCTTCTACTGCAGAACTAATAGTTTTACTTTTCTCTTTTATATCAGCCATAAGCTCAGCCAAGGAGCGATTATCAGTTTCTCCTCCTTGTTTTATCCAGGTTATGTCAAGGCTTGTCTTGTCACGAGTGAGAATATCATCTACCGGATATTTTCGCCAACGACCTTGAGGGTTATTGTCTGCATCATATGTCTCTTTGCGTCCTCCTAAGTTTCCGGTATTATAGCATGTGACAAAATCATCCAAATGATGTCTTTCCAGTTTATTTGTGGCAAGAGTGTGTTTGATACCCGTTCGATAATCGTAAAACCATACTTCCTTTGTTGGTTGTCCTTTTGTGAAAAATAAAACATTAGCCTTGACTCCTTGTGCATAGAATATACCTGTTGGCAAACGGAGTATCGTATGTAAATTGAAGTCAGAGAGCAACTTCTTGCGAATTGTTTCTCCGGCACCGCCTTCAAAAAGTACATTATCGGGTAATACTACGGCTGCACGACCTCCGGTTTTGAGCATTAACATAATGTGTTGAAGAAAGTTCAACTGATTATTCTTCGTTTCTACATAGAAATCCGGACGGTTGATATCAACAGAACCTGCCGGACGAGTGCCGAAAGGAGGATTGGCAAGTATTACATCTACAAGGGTGGATGGTTCTTTCTCCAAGGAATCCTCGCAAACAATCGGGCTCCGGTCTGTTCCCACACCATGTAAATATAGGTTCATAGAAGCAAGCGTTACAACCAATGGAGTGTTATCTATGCCATGCAGTGCCTTGTTACGCAAGAAATCACGTTTTTCCTTACTGGCAGACTGTTCTTTCATGTAATCATATGCAGTCAAGAGAAAACCTCCGGTGCCGCAGGCCGGGTCACAGACCGTTTCTCCAATTTGCGGGGCTATGCAATCTACCATTGCTTTAATGAGCGGGCGTGGAGTAAAGTACTGACCAGCACCACTTTTCTTGTCCTGTCCATTCTTCTCAAGGATGCTTTCGTAGATAGCACCTTTCACGTCTCCATCCATGATCAGCCATTGTTCCTCATCAATCATGGTAATGACTTTTTTCAAATAGACTGGCTTGTCAATCTTGTTTTGTGCTTTTGTATAAATTGTGCCGATAAGGTTTTCCTGTTCACTCAGCTGTTTCAGAGTATCTTCGTATTGCTTTACTAAATCTAGACCGTCAAGAGATATTAAATCACTCCATTGATAACCAGATGGTATTGCTGATTCTTCTCCAAACATTTCTACATTCTCTGCATCCATCTTTAAAAATAGAAGATAGGTGAGCTGTGTAATATAATCTGTAAAACCGATACCTTGTCCGGCAAGGGTTGTTGCCAGATTCCAAACTTTTTTGGTGAGCGATTGCTCTGTTGTATTATTTGTTGTCATAAATTTATGCTGCTTTTCTTAAAACTACAAATGTGTATAGAGACTTTAAGGCTTCGTTGGCTTTTTGCATATTGCCAAAGGCACGAATCATTTGTGCTGCTTGGGTAGCATCATCTTCACGAATCTCTTTGATCGTACAAGCTCCGTTGGAAGCAATATAATCTACAATACGACTGATAACTTCACGTTGTTTATCTGTTATTTCGCGCTGGTTTTGTCCTAACCATAGATTAAAATACTGTTTAGAGGTAGAAACAACACTTTCCAATCGCTCAATTTGGTGTAATGCAAAACGTACAAGCTGTATGATATTTGTTAAAGCCTCGCTCTCTTCTTTCGTAGAAGAGCGTCGAACGCTGTTGGGGTTCAGAATGGCGTATGAGTTCCATAATTGCTTGGAAGTAAAATGATTGTTAGCCATCTTGAGCTTGTTTTCCAAATCTTTTAGCATTGAATAGGTAATTGGTTCACCTTCATTATTATAAATTATACGTAGAGCTTCTATTTCATCCCGATGTTCTTTGCAGAAATTTTCAAAGGCTTCTGTTGTACTTTTTGCTTCTTCCAGAGAAAAGCCTTTAGATATAAGCGTGTCCTCACCAGGCATCAGTGTGTTGACAAACCCGGCAGCAAGAATAAGCAGATATCGACGCGCATCTGCGTGATTTGCAATCGGAGCTACTAAACCTTTCCGTTCGTTATTAGGCTCTTTGGTACTTATGAATGGCGGCAGGATGTTGTGCTCGAATGCTTCATAAATTCTTGAAGCAAGTTCTTTCATGTCGTCATTAGCCAAACGTACGAACTCATTTCGCTGCGAATTATCTGCTTTGTTGTATATTCTGGAAAGTGTTGCAGCAAGACGTTTCAGATGCTCATCTGGAAGGTAACCATGGGTAATTTGTTCCAACAGCTCTTTAAGAGTAATAATCTTTGTAGTCGGCTCATCTGTTATCGTAGGTATTGTTTTTTCATGTTCAGTAACACCTACGGCATCAATCAAATAAAAACAATCTTTGCTGAACGCATTTGGGGTAACATTCCGTAACTGCTCATCTCCAATTGTGCGTACACCACGTCCTTTCATCTGTATATAGAGCGGTAAAGATTCTACATCACGCATGAAAATCAATACTTCAAGAGGCTTAACATCTGTACCAGTTGCTACCAATGTACAAGTTACGGCAATTCTGAAATCCTTATCATTCCGGAACTGACGTATCAATTCATTACTATCGCCCGCAGAATAAGTTATTTTTTGCACAAAACGGTCATCTGTACGTCCAAATACCTCTTTAGCTATCTGTACGATATTGCTGGCATGAGTCTCATTTAGAGCAAATATCAAAGTCTTTGGCAGATAGTCAAAATTGGCATCCCGCTGTGGATCATTAAATAACTCCGTATAGACTACATCACGATAAGTAGACAGAATAAGTTTTATTTGCGCAGGATTAATGACACTTCTGTTTAGCTCTTTATTGGTATATGTTTTCGTTTCTTTATTGGAAATAGTTTTTACATCTCCGGTATAACGTGTTTCTTCTTTGATTTTTTCTCCTTCTAATATAGCACCGCCATTTTCTGTAACTTGAGTTTTGATTCGATATACACGGCAATCTACATTTACACCATCAACGATACTTTTCTCCAATGTGTAGTTAACTATGCGATTATTGTTAAAGAATGCCATTGTTTCTGGAATTGGTGTGGCTGTCAATCCTACAAGTCTGGCTGTATCAAAATATTCCAATACCTTACGCCAATTCCCATAAATGGAGCGGTGACACTCATCTATGATAATCAAATCAAAGTAATCATGTGGTAAATTGGGATTAGGAGGCAATACAACTTCTTCTGTAGGCTCATTATCATCATCGTTGTCATTATCCTCAATAGTATCTCCTCTCAGAAAAGAAAAAAGACGCTGTATTGTTGAGATAACGACGTTACTATCAGATGGTATAGAAGAGGAACGAAGACGATTCACTGTAAATATTGTATTGAATGCATCTCCATTTTCTGTTAGCCGAAAAGTACCAAATTCTCCCTCTGCCTGTTTCCCGAGGTTATTTCTGTCCACAAGAAATAATACTCTTCTCATTGGAGTATATGAAAGAAGACGATATGCAGCAAGACATGCGGTATATGTCTTACCTGCACCTGTAGCCAAAACCATCAAGGCGCGATTCTGCCCACTCCTGAAACTTTTTTCCAGTTCAGTAACTGCCTCATACTGACAATCACGTAATCCTTTTTTTCGCAAAGTTGGGAGTCCGGCAAAATAATCATTTATTCCCAACAGCTTAACCAATTCATGAGGAGTTGGAATCGTTATAATTTGCTTGAAACAAGAATCCTGTTTACGAAAGTCACAGAAGTACAAGTCTTTTCCATTTGAAGTAAATATGAAAGGCAAAGGTTTTTGGTATACTTGATAGATATTAGGAACATTTCTGGCATATAAAACAGCCTGTTCGCACACAGTATCGGAAAAAGGATCAATCTCTTCTCTTTTTGCTTCAAGCACACCAACAGCCTTTCCGTTAATGAAAAGGAAATAATCAGCCTCAAGGTTACCTTTTAAAAGCCCTTCTCTTATAGCAACTGCAGTACAGTTTGGTTCATAGTTGTTTCTATCAACCACTTTCCATCCAGCATCAGTAAACCATTGATCTATTTTTTGTCTCGCTTTTTCTTCTGGTGTCATATATTCCTATATTTTTATATTATCGGAAGTTGCACTCTAAAAAATAATGGACGTTTAAAAGTCCTTGTTATGCATTCATTTTTGAGTCTGTTCCATTATTCTACAAATATAGCGAATATAATGAATAGTTAGAATTGTTTTGTGAGGATTATAGATATTCGTGTTTTTATTTGATAATTGCGTTTTTGTCTGTGTTTCCTGTCATCCTTCCCATTCGGTGATTTGGCCGGTGGTGAGGGTGGGGTGGACGGCGATGAGGCGTTGGTTGGTGCTGCCTTTGAAGCGCAGTCCGAGCTGCTTGTTGTCGAGTAGGAAAGGGCCGTCGACTACTACGTCGATGTAGTCGAGCAGGGAGCGTAGTGTGGGTGATGCCACGATTTGCTCCCATGTGAAGCCTGTGTAGCACCAGATGTTTTTTCCGTACCGTTGTTTGATCTGCCGGCAAAGTTCCAGTGTTTCCGTGGGATGGTAGAGGGGATCGCCGCCCGAAAGTGTCACGTTGAAGTCGTTTTCTTCAACGACGGCCAGAATTTCTTCCAGGTCCATAGCTGTACCACCGTCGAACGCCCACGATTCCGGATTGTGGCAACCCGGACAGCCGTGGTGGCAGCCTGTCATATAGATGGAGGTACGCAGGCCCGGACCGTCGACTGTCGTGCCTTCGACGATGTCAAGTATGTTGATTTTCATTTTCGTAAGGGCTTATTTGTGGATAACGCGGTCGTTCAGTTCCGCCAGTTTCGCCTTGTTCCAGCGGTCGGTAGTTCCTACCAGATAGCCGGTGATGCGTTGCAGCCTGTCGATGTTCTTGCTTCCGCATACAGGGCAGGCCTCCAGATTGTCGGTTGCATCCTCATATCCGCAGTCCATGCAGCGGTTGCGGTTGTGGTTCACCGAGCCGTAGCCGATGTTGTATTTGTCGATAAGTGCAACGATGTCGGCAATGGCTTGCGGGTTGTGGGTAGCGTCGCCGTCGATTTCCACATAGAAGATATGGCCGCCGCGTGTCAGGTCGTGGTAGGGAGCTTCCACTTTCGCCTTGTGGCGCGGACTGCATTTATACCAAACGGGAACGTGGTTGGAGTTCGTGTAATAGTCCTTGTCGGTTACGCCCTTGATGATGCCGAACGTGCGCTTGTCCTTTTTCGTGAACTTGCCCGACAGCCCTTCGGCCGGAGTTGCGAGGATGCTGAAATTGTGCTGATAGCGTTCCGAAAATTCGTTGGCACGGTCGCGCATGTGGGTAACGATTTTCAAGCCCAGTTGCTGACTTTCTTCGCTTTCGCCGTGGTGCTTGCCCGTAAGTGCCACCAGACATTCCGCCAGTCCGATAAAACCGATGCCCAGCGTGCCCTGATTGATGACGCTTTCTATCGTGTCGTTCGGCTGAAGTTTTTCCGCACCGTTCCACAGTTTCGACATCAGCAGCGGAAACTGTTTGGCCAATGCCGTTTTTTGGAAATCATAGCGTTCGCACAGCTGTTTTGCCGTCGTTTCCAGCATCACGTCCAGTTTTTTGAAGAATGCGCCGATACGTTCCTCGCGGTTTTCGATGTTCATGCATTCAATGGCGATGCGTACGATGTTGATGGTCGAGAACGAAAGGTTTCCGCGGCCGATAGAAGTTTTCTCGCCGAAGCGGTTTTCAAACACACGGGTGCGGCATCCCATCGTTGCCACTTCATACCGATAGCGGAGCGGGTCGTTGGCATTCCATTTTTCGTGCTTGTTGAACGTAGCGTCGAGGTTGAGGAAGTTCGGGAAGAAACGGCGTGCCGAAACCTTGCAGGCGAGCTGGAACAGGTCGTAGTTGCGGTCCTCCGGCAGATAGTTCACGCCGCGTTTCTTTTTCCATATCTGAATCGGGAAAATGGCCGTAGAGCCGTTGCCCACACCTTCGTAGGTGGAGTTGAGCAGTTCGCGCATCACGCAGCGGCCTTCCGCCGATGTGTCCGTACCGTAGTTGATGGAGCTGAACACTACCTGATTACCACCACGCGAGTGGATGGTGTTCATGTTGTGGATAAACGCTTCCATGGCCTGATGCACGCGTTCCACGGTTTTGTTGACGGCATGTTGCAGTGCGCGCTGTTCACCTGTCAGTCCGTCGAGCGGCTTTTTGATGAAATCGTCGAGTTCGATGTCATAAAGATGGGCGTAGTCGGCGCCTGTAAACATTTCCGTATTTTTTATTTCTTCAATGAACGAGCGGCGAACAAACGGTGCAAGGTAGAAGTCGAATGCCGGAATGGCCTGTCCGCCGTGCATTTCGTTTTGTGCCGTTTCGAGCGAGATGCAGCCGATGATGCTTGCCGTTTCGATGCGTTTCGCCGGGCGCGATTCTCCGTGTCCCGCATAGAAGCCGTCGCGGAGCACCTTGTCGAGCGGATGCTGCACGCAGGTAAGACTCTTCGTCGGATAATAGTCCTTATCGTGTACATGCAGATAGCCGTTTCGGATGGCTTCCACGGTTTCCGGCGACAGCAGGTAGTCGTCGACAAACGGTTTGGTGGTTTCACTGGCAAACTTCATCATCATGCCTGCCGGTGAGTCGGCGTTCATGTTGGCGTTTTCGCGCGTGATGTCGTTCGATTTCGCTTCAATGATTTCCAGAAATACGTCGCGTGTCTTTGCCTTGCGGGCAATGCTGCGCTGGTTGCGGTAGGCAATGTAGCGTTTGGCCACTTCCTTGCGCGAACTTTTCATCAGTTCCATTTCCACACGGTCCTGAATGTCTTCCACCGACATCTGCTCCTTGCCGCACATGCCGATGCGGTCGGCTATTTTTTGAATCAGGGCTTCGTCTTCGCCCTTTTCCGTCTGGAGCATTGCCTTGCGGATAGCGGCCTTGATTTTTTCTTCGTTGTAACCCACTATTCTTCCATCGCGTTTTAGCACTGTCTGTATCATAGAAATATTGAAATAAAATCGTTAATTTTCGAGATGATTTTCTGTTTGCAAAGTTATGTGCGATTTTCTGAAAATGGAATAGTCGGTTCCTATTTTGGAAAACTTTTTAGGCTTTGTGTAAAATTAAATAGTTTGTAATCAGTATGTTACGAAAAGTTTTGGAAAACTTTGTCGCGCTTATTTGTAATTGAAGTTTTCTAAAATGCTGAAATCCAACGACTAAAAAACCGGAGTGAAAATCACTCTGGTGTAACTCGTTTTTTGCAAGCGGTTTGGGCTATTTCCCAAACAGGATGAGGGCAATCAGCGCCAACATTCCTGCAATGAAGAAGGCGCCCGAAATGGTGTAGAGCATGCGTTTGTTGGGCAACGATTTCTGTCGGTTGCCCATGAAAAATGTATAGCCGGCCATGAATACGAAAAAGTCGTCGATGTAGCCGGTCCAGCCGTTGTCGCCGTCAAGCGGAATCGCCACATAGGCAATGGCGGCAAGCAGAGCAAGAATGCCAAGCGGTTTTATTCTGTTCATTTTCACAAATTATTTTTCGTTGAGCTGTTGCCAGCCGATTTGGAAATAGTGTTGGTTGTAGTCGGCCTCCCGAATGATTTCATCGTTCCAGATGATGATGTCGAGGTCCATCGGAATGTCGCCTTTTTTCTTGCTCATGGGCGTGCGTCCGCAAACGGTCTCATATTTTTTTAGCATGTCGGTGATTTCGGGAAGTTCTTCGCGGCACTTTGCCTTCATCACCGCATTGAGGTAGTCGGGGTCAACACCATTTGCGGCTTTTGTGTTGTAGATGTCCGAAGTAGTAACCCCATGAAGGTTGCTTTTCAGCCACGCTATGCAGTTTTTCACCTGCCATTCGCGGTCCTTGCTGTTGCTTCCGATTGATAAAACTAAGCTATTCATTATTGTTCGATTTGTTTCATTGTTAAAGCGATGCGTCGTCGTTCCCTGTCGATGGACTTGACCTTGACGGTCACCTGCTGATGGATTTTTACCACTTCGGAGGCCGACGACACGAATTTGTCGGAGAGTTCCGATATGTGGACAAGTCCGTTTTCCTTGATGCCGATGTCGACAAATACGCCGAATTGCGTGATGTTTGTTACGATGCCTTTCAGCACCAGTCCTTCCGTCAGGTCGTCGAAAGTCTTGATGTTCTCGTCAAATTTCATGACGGCCACGCCTTTTCGCGGGTCGCGTCCGGGCTTTTCCAGTTCTGCCATGATGTCGGTCAGTGTCGGCAGTCCCGTTTCAGCGGTCACATAGCGGCTGATGTCGATTTTCTCCCGTTTTTCCTTGTCCTTGATAAGGTCGGTCACCGTGCATTTGCAGTCTTTCGCCATCTGTTCCACGATGCGGTAGTTTTCCGGGTGCACGGCTGTGTTGTCGAGCGGATTCTCCCCGTCGGGAATGCGCAGGAAGCCTGCACACTGCTCAAATGCTTTCGGACCGAGTTTCGGCACTTTCATCAATTGTTTGCGGGTAGTGAAATCGCCGTTGTTGGCTCGGTAGCTGACAATGTTCTGTGCCAGTTGGGGGCCGAGACCGGAAACGTAGGTGAGCAGTTCTTTAGAAGCCGTGTTTAGATTCACGCCCACGCTGTTCACGCAGCTTTCTACAGTAAATTCCAGTGATTTTTTTAGCTTTGTCTGGTCGACATCGTGCTGATATTGTCCGACACCGATGGATTTCGGGTCGATTTTCACCAGTTCCGCCAGCGGGTCGAGCAGGCGGCGGCCAATAGAAACCGCTCCGCGCACCGTCACGTCCTTGTCCGGAAATTCTTCCCTTGCCAGTTTGGATGCCGAGTAAATCGATGCACCGTCTTCGCTGACCACGAACACCTTCACGTCGCGGTTGTAGCGAAGCGACGAAAGGAAATGCTCCGTTTCGCGGCTTGCCGTACCGTTGCCGAGGGCAATGGCATCGATTTTGTAGACTTCAATCAGGTGGGTTATCTTTTTTGCCGCCAAAGTCGTTTCGCTTTTGGGTGGAGTAGGGTATATCGTATCGTTGTGCAGGAGGTTGCCCTGTTCGTCGAGGCATACCACCTTGCAGCCTGTGCGGTAGCCGGGGTCGATGGCGAGAATGCGTTTCCGTCCCAACGGCGGTGCGAAAAGCAACTGGCGCGCGTTCTGTGCGAAAAGACTGATGGCCTGGTCGTCGGCTTCCGCTTTCGAAAGAGAAGCGAACTCGTTTTCAATCGAAGGTTTGATAAGTCGCTTGTAGCTGTCGGTAAGAGCCTTTTCTACGACCTGTGCGCTTTCCGTATCGTTTTTTACCAGGCGTTCGGAAAGACGGTCGAGAATCTTTTCTTCCGGGATGCTGATGTCCACCCGCAGAAGGCCTTCACGTTCACCGCGGCGCATGGCGAGGATACGGTGGGAGCCGCATCGTTTGAGCGGTGCGCTGAAGTCGAAATAGTTCTGATAGTTGGCCGCTTCCTTTTCCTTGCCTTTAGCCACCTTGCAGGTGACTGTGGCTTCGCGGCTGAACATGTTTCTGACGGCATTTCTCACGCCCTGATTTTCTGAAATCCATTCGGCAATGATGTCGGCTGCACCTTCAATCGCTTCGTCGGTGTCGGCAACGTTGTCGTTTACGAACCGCATGGCCGAGCGTTTCACGTCGTCGGAGTTTTGCGCCATGATGATTCGTGCCAGCGGCTCAAGGCCTTTTTCGCGTGCAATTTCAGCTTTCGTGCGGCGTTTCGGTTTGAAAGGCAGGTAAATGTCCTCAAGCGTTTGTGCGTCGAAGCATTCGGCTATTTTCTTTTCCAGTTCCGGTGTCAGTTTGTCCTGTGCCGCAATGGTTTCCGTGATATGCTTTTTCCGTTTTTCCAGTTCCTGCGCCTTTTCGTAGGCGGTGGCGATGGCCTGAATCTGTGTTTCGTCGAGTCCGCCCGTCGCTTCCTTGCGGTAGCGGCTGATGAAAGGGATGGTTGCTCCTTCATCAAGCAGCTTGATGGTTGCGGAAGTCTGCTTCAGCGAAATGCCGGTGCTGCCGGCAACGAACGACAATATCTTTTCCATAGAACGATTCTTCGAATTAGTTGGAATGTAGGGTGATGAGCGTTATTTCGGGAGTGGCTCCCAGCCGCATCGGCACGCCCACCTCTCCAATGCCGATGTTCACGTACAGGTATTTCCCGTTTTCCGATGTCAGTCCTGCCCAGTTGGGGTATTTCTTGGCCGCAAGCGAATATTTCTTCCCTCCGATTTTGAGCATCGACTGCATGGCGTGGGTGTGGCCCGACAATGTCAGGTCAATGTTGGATATGTTTTTGACTTCAAGGTCCCAGTGGCGCGGATTGTGGCTCACGAGAATCTTGAATACGCTGTCGTTGAGGTTGTCGTATGCCAGGCGCAGATTGCCGTAGGTCTTGAACGGAGGTTCGCCCCAGTTTTCAACGCCGATGATGGCAATTTTCTGTTTTTCGGGACCTGCGTAGATGTCGAAGGATTGGTCGCGCAGCAGTCGCCAGCCGAGCGAGTCGTTTTCAATCGTTATCAGCTCCTCGATGTTGGCCGTATGGGCTTCGTCTGAATCCCATTTCATATAGTCGCCGTAGTCGTGATTGCCCAAGACGGAAACAACGCCGTAGGGGGCTTTGATTTGCTTGAGCGCGGGGATGAATGGATAAAGCTCGGCGGTCGTGCGGTTCACGATGTCGCCGGCGAAGATGACCATGTCGGGTTTCAGCCGGTTGATTTCTTCCACAAGGTTCTCGACGATGCCCGTATTGTTGCCGAATGTTCCGGTGTGGAGGTCGGAAAACAGGGCGATGGTGAAGCCGTCAAAATTCTTCGGAAGCTTTTCCGACCGTATGCCGACGTTTTCTACATTCAGCTGTCGGGGAGTGACAAGCGCACTCCACCACATGATGGCAAAAAGCAGGAATCCGATGACGGCACCGGCTGTCGAAACGAAATTCCACCGCTTCCGTTTGAAAAGCCGCGGAATGTTGGCAATGATGGCGGAAATTGCGTAGAAATATTTCGGCAGATAGACGGATATGCATGTGAACAGAATCCACATTACCCATTGCATACCGCTGGTGCTCATGGTGCGGATGGGTGCCGCGGCAATGGTTATCAGCGACAAACAAAGAATGGCTGAGAAAACGACATGCGCTTTCTTCAGCCATTTATGTTTTTGTGTTGCCTGTTTCAGGCGGAAATAGATATATCCGTCGGTGAGCAGGTTTACTGCCAATAGGATGAACAGGGCAACATAGGATATTTTCATACTACAAACTGTCGGTTGCTTTCAATTTGTTGCAGAGCGGATTGGAGTACATGACGAGCATCATGTCGAGCATGTATTCGCGGTCGTCGGCGGTGATTTCGAAGTCCACTTCCTTCTTCACCTTTTCAAGCTGTCCGTTCAAATAGGAAGTGAAGCTTTCGATGTCGGTTTCCGTATATTCGTTTTTGAAACGGTCGGTCTTGAAGCGGCGGTCGTACGCGATATAGTTGCACGGATAGATGCGGTAGTGGCGGTGAATGTTGCCGTCGATAAGTTTGCAGATGCCTTCCACCTGTTCTATCTTGTCCAGTCCGCGCAGCTTCTCAACTTCGTCGTTGATACACGGCGTAAAGGAGAAATGCACGCGTCCTTTGTTTTGAAGCAGGCCGGTTTCCATACTGAACAAATCGTCGCGCTGGCTCTTTTTGAAATCCGGAAACTTCTTTTTCAAGAGAAACTCGCGGGCCTTCAGATAGTCGTTCGGGTCGAATTCGTAGCTGATGGCTACCGGCAGGAGACTTGCTTCCAGAATGTTGTCGAGATAGTCCTTTCCTCCGGCTATTCCAAGCATCTTGATGAGGCTTTCCTGAGTTCCGTCGCTGCTATCTTTGGCGCGGCCCTGACGTTGGGCTATCCAAACGGATTCGTGTTTCTGTGTCAGCGCGAAATGGATATACCCTGAAAGCTGTTCGGCAGCCTCCAATGCCTGGCGCATGCCGACGTCGCGTTTCACGACGATGCTTTTGTTGAGGCGAACCAAGTCCTCTATCCACGGATAGATGAGCAGGTTGTTGCCGATGGCCACTTCCGTTGTCCGGTAGTTGCGGCGGAGCAACGACAGGTTCATGAACGAAGCGTCGAGCACAATGTCACGGTGGTTCGTAATCATTGTGTATGATTTGTTGATGTCGATGTGTTCAATGCCAGTGTCCGATATGCCGTTGGTTGTCTTTTTTGCCAGCATTTCGAGAAAAGGGTACATGATGTTGACCTGGAAGTCGCGTTTGTTGTCAATGGCGAGAAGCCCTTGACAGAAAGCCTCGAAATCAATATCCGGCAGCACCCAAGTTACGGCGTGCTTGAATCCCGGTTCCTTTACCAGCTCTTCCATTTTTTCATGGAATTCGCTGTCGGAAAAGGGACATATGTCGCTATATTCTTTCGGTGTCACTATTTCATTCATAGCGGTAAATTTTTCGGTATAATTTTAATGAGCTTATATTTCTTCAAAGATAGCATGAATTACTGAGATAATGAAATAAAAAGAGGGGGAATTATACGTTTGCATAGTAATCTTCCCACTTTTTGATCAGTGCGCTCATGTCGTCGGGAATTTCGGAGTTGAAAAAC
Organism: uncultured Porphyromonadaceae bacterium; assembly: GCA_900548875.1. Taxonomy (GTDB): domain Bacteria; phylum Bacteroidota; class Bacteroidia; order Bacteroidales; family Muribaculaceae; genus Limisoma. The sequence continues at coordinate 32,439 of URMA01000022.1, forward strand.
ATTTCCTTGCCTGTTGTGGGGTGTACGAAACCGAGCGTTTTTGCGTGCAGGGCCTGGCGCGGACATGTCTTGAAGCAGTTTTGCACGAACTGTGTGTATTTCGCTGTCGAGATGCCCCGCAGGATTTTGTCGCCACCGTAGCGGGCGTCGTTGAACAGGGGGTGTCCGATATATTTCATGTGTACGCGAATCTGGTGCGTACGGCCCGTTTCAAGCTGGCACTGCACTACGGCAACGTGGCCCAGGTTTTCCAGTACCTTGTAGTGGGTTACGGCGTGTTTCCCATAATCGCCGTCGGGGAATACGGCCATCTGAAGGCGGTCCTTCAGGCTGCGTCCGATATTGCCTTCCACTGTTCCGCTTTCATTCTCGAATTTGCCCCATACAACGGCAACGTACTGACGGTGGGTCGTCTTGTTGAAAAACTGTTTGCCGAGACAGGTTTTTGCATCGGGCGTTTTCGCCACGACGAGCAGTCCCGACGTGTCCTTGTCGATGCGGTGCACGAGTCCGAGCCGCGGGTCGCTGACATCGTAGTCGGGGTTGTCCTTGAAATGGTAGGCAAGGGCGTTGACCAGTGTGCCCGAATAGTTGCCGTGTCCGGGGTGTACGACAAGTCCTGCCGGTTTGTTGACTACCAGCAAGTCGGCGTCTTCATATACGATGTCGAGGGGAATATCTTCCGGAATGATTTCCAGTTCATATTTCGGACGGTCCATCACCAGCGAAACCACATCGAACGGCTTGACGCGGTAGTTCGACTTTACGGGTTTTCCGTTGACGAGGATGCAGCCTGCTTCGGCAGCCTGCTGGATGCGGTTGCGTGAAGTCTTGTCGATGTGGCATACCAGAAACTTGTCGACTCTCAGCAGTGTCTGTCCCTTTTCAGCCACAAACCGATAGTGCTCCCACATCTCTTGTCCACCGTTCTCGATGGCTGAATCCGACAATTCTTCATCAAAATCGTCGGCAGTGAAATTATCGGGGTCTTGGGTCATTCTTCGAATATGTCTATGTCGGTTTCCGAACTGTCGTTTGACTGCAGTTCGTTTAGGGTTGCGTTGTAGTCATTGAGTAGTTCTTCGTCGTTGGTGCCAATTGTGCCGTCGCCGACAATGAGGGTGAGTCGGGCGTCAACCGGAATCTTGTCGCCTGCATGAAGCGGCAGTCCGTTCATTTTCAGCTCATAAATAAGGTCGTTGTATTCCGACGGAATTTTTTCAATGCTGATGTTCTTGATTCCCAGTCCGTTGAGGGTGCTCATTCCTTGGCGTACTGACATGTCGACTACTTGGGGCACTGTCACAATCTGTGCCGAGAAACAGCGTATTGTGGCATATATGGCTCTGTTGTTCTTGATTTTTGATCCTGCCTTGGGCACTTGTTCGACAACCATACCCGGCTGTACCGCAGTGGTGTAGATGGAGTCCGTGATTTCGAATTTCAGGTCTTTCGATTTCAGCGCGCGAGTTGCTTCGTCGACTGTCATGCCTTTCAGGTCGGGCACGATTTCGTACTCGTTGTGGTTGGTGAACCATGCCAGTCCCTCGTATGCAATGAAAAGCAATACGAAGTCGAAAGCAATGATAAGCAGAACATTGAACAATATGGGGTGCTTTTTTATGAATCCTTTCGAATTCTGTTCCAATTTATTTGCCACAATTAATTAATGTATAGTTAATCCGTAAAAAGTTGTTTGTTTTGCAAATTTACTAAAAAAAGTGTAGCCACCTATTTGTATAAAGAAAAAATCTTGCACCCATTGTCGGGATGCAAGATTCTATCTTGTCAATTCGGTTCCGTTTATGCTTAGAAATCGAGTTGGGCCTTTTCTTTGGCCGGGTTACGGTATTCAATTTTACCTTCGATGTATTCCTGTGTGGCGATGAGCACCGGTTTCGGCAATTTTTCGTAGTAGCGAGAAATTTCGATTTGCTCTCTGTTTTCGGAAACTTCTTCAAGATTGTCGTTCAAGGTTGCAAATTCCTGAAGTTTCTTTTCAAGATCATGTTTCATCTCCACGGCAATCTGGTTTGCACGTTTGGCGATGATGCAGACTGTTTCGTAAACATTACCGGTATCTGCCGATAATTTAATTACATCGCGTGTCACCGTATTAATCGGCGCGTTTGATCTCTTATAATCCATTCTCGATAAAAAGTTTATAAAAAGTAATTTTTGTTGTTTCTGTTAGTCGTGTACAAATCGGCTGGCAATTTTGAAAATGTTGTCGGCCTCTTTGCGGTTGGGGCCTTCCGGATAGTCGTTGATGAAGGAGTAGTATTCGTCGATCACTTCTCTGAATCGTTCTTCCTTCTTTTCGTCGACACTCTGGCGGGCTTCCTGATATTTTGCCTTCAGGATAATCATCTGAAGCTGTTCCTTATATTTCGTGTAAGGATAATTCTTCAGAGCATTCTGGGCAACGATGACTGCGCTCTCGTAGTTGTTGCCGAGATAGTTTCCGAGGTTGTAGTAAAGCTGTGCATTGTCGATTTCCTTCTGTACCAGCTTGTCCTGCAACTCAAATATGGCGTTTTGGGCGATAGTCGCCTTGTCGCTGTGCGGGTAATAGTCGAGAAACTTCTGAAGCTCGTCAATGGCTTTGTAGGTTTCCGTCTGGTCGAGCTGTGGTTCCGGCGAATCAAGATAGCAGCCGTATCCGGCATAAAAGCGTGTCAGCTCGGCGTATTTCCCTTTCGGGTAGTGGGTGTAGTAGGTCTTGAAATAGGAACTTGCCGTCATGTAGTCCTTGTTTTCGTAGTAGCTGAGGCCGAGCAGGTAGAGCGACTCTTCTGCCTTGTCAGTACCTTTCAGGATTTTGACCACGTCTTCCAAAATAGTGGCTGCCTGCACAAACCTTCTTTCTTCAAACGCTTTTTTGGCATATTCATATTTGTATTCCACATCTGTGCTTTTTAGCACCTTGTTGTATTCTCCGCAACTTGTCATTGCCAAAGTGGCCAACAAGGCAAATATGATATGTTTTCGCATTGTCGTATAGTATTATAAATTAGCATGCAAATTTACACTTTTCTTGCGGTAATTCAAAGCATTATGCGAGTTAAATTGACAAAAAAGGATTTTAATTCTATTATTTTTGCGTTTTAATCGAAGAAATGGATGTTTTTCGGTAGCCTTCGGAGAGGGGGCAAAAATATGTTATATAGCAAATTGTCAGCATTTGGGTGATTTTTTAACGGTTTTTGGTGTGTAGTTAGAAACTTTTTTCACTATATTTGTTGTGTAAAAAAACAAAACTAATGCCTTAATCAAATTAACTATGAATGTAGAAAAGATTTTATCCGATCTTGAGGCTAAACACCCCGGTGAAAAGGAGTATTTGCAGGCCGTTAAGGAAGTGTTGATCTCCGTAAAGGACGTTTACGAAGAACACCCGGAATTTGAAAGCGCCAAAATTATTGAACGTATGGTCGAACCTGACCGTATCTTCACGTTCCGTGTTCTTTGGACTGACGACAAGGGTGAGGTCCAGACAAACATCGGCTACCGTGTGCAGTTCAACAATGCCATTGGCCCGTACAAGGGTGGTATCCGTTTCCACGCTTCCGTGAATTTGTCCATCCTCAAGTTCTTGGGATTCGAACAGACGTTCAAAAATGCACTGACAACATTGCCGATGGGCGGCGGAAAAGGTGGTTCAGACTTTAGCCCGCGCGGCAAATCAGATAAGGAAATCATGCGTTTCTGCCAGGCGTTTATCCTTGAATTGTGGAGAAACCTTGGCCCGGATCGTGACGTGCCGGCCGGCGATATCGGCGTAGGCGGACGCGAAGTGGGATACATGTTCGGCATGTATAAGAAACTGGCACAAGAGCATACTGGTACGTTTACGGGCAAGGGCCTTGACTTCGGCGGTTCGCGTATCCGTCCGGAAGCAACCGGCTTCGGCGCTCTCTATTTCGTACAGAACATGCTGCACCGTATCGGCGACGACATCAAGGGCAAGACCGTAGCTATTTCCGGTTTCGGTAATGTGGCTTGGGGTGCTGCTTTGAAGGCAACTCAACTGGGTGCAAAAGTTGTGACAATTTCCGGCCCTGACGGCTATGTTTATGACCCTGACGGTATCAGCGGCGACAAGATTGACTATATGCTCGAACTCCGTGCTTCAGGCAACGATATCGTTGAACCGTATGTTGAGAAATATCCGAACGCTACGTTCTTCCCGGGCAAGAAACCTTGGGAACAGAAGGTGGATATCGCTCTTCCTTGTGCCACTCAGAACGAATTGGCAAAAGAAGATGCCGACATGCTCGTAGCCAATAAGGTGCAGATTGTGGCTGAAGTTTCCAACATGGGATGTACGCCGGAAGCTATCGATACGTTCCTTGAAAACAAGGTGACATACGCTCCTGGCAAGGCCGTAAATGCCGGTGGTGTGGCAACTTCCGGTCTGGAAATGACTCAGAACGCCATGCACATCACTTGGACAGAAAAGGAAGTGGACGACCGCTTGCACCAAATCATGCGCGACATTCACGAACAATGCGTGAAATATGGTACACAGCCTGACGGTTTCGTCAACTACATGAAGGGTGCCAACATTGCAGGCTTCATGAAGGTGGCTCACGCTATGATGGGACAAGGCTACGTTTAATAATACGAAATACAAGGTCTATGTGGGAAAACGGGATTGCCTTCGTGGCGGTTCCGTTTTTTTCTTGTGTTCACGCTCGGCGGTTGGCGTATTTTTTGATAAGTTTGCAGTGTGGAAATTGGAAAAACGAAGTTGACGATGAAACGGAAGAAAATCGTGTTTTTTACCGGAGCGGGAATCAGCCGCGAAAGCGGTCTGCCCACTTTTCGCGGCGACGGCGGGTTGTGGGACACGCTGGATGTGGAGGCCGTTGCCGATGCGCATTCCTGGTATTCGGGACGGCGGAGCGACTGCCGGCAGCGGCGGCAGGTGATGCTCGATTTTTTCAATCCCCTGCGGCGTGCCATTCTGGCCAGGGAGCCGAACGAGGCCCATCGTCTGATTGCTGCATTGGAAAAAGACTACGATGTGGTGGTCATTACGCAGAACGGCGACGATTTCCATACCCGTGCCGGAAGTTCCGAAGTCGTTTATCTTCACGGCGAAGCATTGAAGAATGCCAGCACGCTCCATCCTTATGAACCGATAGAAATTGACCGCCGTCATCCCGACATCCATATCGGCGACAAGGCTCCCGACGGTTCGCAGATACGTCCGTTTGTCATTTTCTTCAACGAGGATATTGATAGGCGGTTGTGGAAGCGTGCCGTGGCTCTTACCCGCGAGGCCGACTATTTTGTGGTAGTCGGGTCTACGATGCTTGTTTTTCCTGCCGCCGATTTGCTCGGAATGTTGTCGCCGCAGTGCCGGCTGTTTGTGGTCGACCCGTCGGAAGTGCATCTTCCCGACGGCAATCCCCGCAGTTTTGTGCATTATCGTTGTGGCGGCACGGAAGGGGTGAAGCGTTTTTGCGAACAGCTCCGGAGCGAAACGGGAGAATAGGTTTTGGAAAATTGAATGCCGCACGCTGAACTGAAGGAGTGGTTTTCATGTCGGAGTTTTGCTTGAAAATCAGATTTTGATGATGGGATAATCGGAATCAATTCGTACTTTTGTGTGATATTTGTCTGCCTGTCGGATGATGGGTGAAGAAAATGTCAGTTCATTATAATTTATCGTACAATCAACTCCTGTCAGTGTTATGTTTCGTAGAATCCATTTCATCCTTTTTCTGCTTTGTGCAGCTTGCGTAACTCTTTATGCAGCGGAACCGGTATTCAGTAATGCCGACCTTGCCGCAACCGAAATCGAGCCCGGTGTTTTCGTGCTTGAAACTTCCGACAAAACAACGCTCTACCTTGTGGAGGGCGACAGTGCGGCGTTGCTTATCGATACCGGCACTTCCATTGCCGACCTCGACAAAATCGTGAAGCGCATCACCACGAAACCGTTTCGCGTTGTGGCCACTCACGGTCATTTCGACCACGTGGGCAACATCCGTTTCTTCTCCGAATTCTATATGCATCCTGCCGATACGGTGATTGATATTCCGCAACTGAAAGAGTACCGTGGACGGATTCTTCCGATTGCCGACGGCGACCGTTTCGAGTTGGGCGGACGCACGCTCGAAGTGGTCCACACTCCCGGACATACGCCCGGCTCTGTCACATTGGTTGATTACGCCAATCACATGGCTTTTTCCGGCGACGCTTTCGGTTCCGGTCAGCTGTGGATGCAGGTGCAGCCGCTTGTGCCATTCTCCACACTTATTGAAAGTTGCGGCCGCATGATTGAATTGATGGCTGAACGGGGTGTCGACAAGCTTTATGTGGGCCACTATCCCTATTTGAAGCGCCCCCTGGGTATCGACTATTTGGTGGATGTCGACCTCGCTGCCCGTGCCATCGACGCGGGCGATATTGCCGCTGCAACCTCCTTCGATGGGATGGCCCGCCTGTTGCGATATGGTTCGGCCGAAATTGTATTCCTTCCTGAATCCGCCGGCCGTCATCAGCTTGCTCCCAAGCGGGTATTGCTGAAGTTCGACGATGTGCACTACGGCGAGGGTACGGATACCGTATCGCCGCGGTGGAACCGCCTGGTTTCCTATCTTCAGGCAAACCATCTGAAAGCCAACCTCGGCATTCTCGGCTATTCCCTCCAGTCGGACAGAACCGACTATTTTGACTGGCTCCGTCACACCGCCGCCATCGATGGCATTGAGTTTTGGAACCACGGATTTCGCAATCGTACGGAGAGTGACACGACGGGAGAGTTTGAGCAGGATTTTGCTTCGCAGCAGCGGGCTCTCCGGCTCACCGATTCGCTTTGCATTGCCAAAATCGGCATTACGCTTCATGCCTGGGGACCTCATTGGACAAATTGCAACGAAGTGACCGACAGTGCCTTGTCGACCGTTCCCAACATTCGCCTCGTCATGGTCGACCGTTCATTTCCCGAACTTCGTCACTATAAAGGGCTCGTCATCCGTGAAACCTTAGAGATGGAATATCCTTACCACAATCCCGACTACCACAAATTCCTTATCAATTATCTTGGCCGCTGGCGCCATTGCAACACCTTCTATCTGCAAGGACATCCCAACAGTTGGGACGATGCCCGATGGAATGAATTCAAGCAGATTGTCGGACGCTTGCAGGCCGACGGCGTTCAGTTTATCAACCTCTCCGAATACATTGCTCATCCCTCAGCCACTTGCCGTTGAACGCCCTGAGGAAAATTGGGTATTTGGGATATTTTGACAGAAGAACAAAAGAACAGATTTTAAAATTGATAGGCAGGAAAAATTTTGTACTTCTGTTCTTCTGTCTAATATTAACCTTTTGCTATATTTGTAGAATATAGGATGCGGCTTAAAAATATGGATAAGCAGTTGCATGAGTATCGATATGAGTAAAGAAAAAAATAAAGGAAATATCATTCTGTATCAAACGTCCGACGGCCAATCAAAAATTGAGGTAACGCTGTCGAATGATACGGTGTGGCTTACTGCCGACCAAATGGCGGAATTGTTTCAACGGAATAAATCTACCATTTCACGTCACATAAAGAGTGTGCTCGATAGTGGAGAGTTGCAGGCGGATATGGTTGTTGCATTTTTTGCAACAACCACTCAACATGGTGCTATTAAGGGAAAAACACAAACCCATACAACGGCATTTTATAATCTTGACATGATAATCAGTGTTGGCTACCGTGTAAATTCTCACCGTGGTGTGCAATTCCGTATTTGGGCAACTCAAGTTTTGCGAGAATACCTGATTAAAGGTTTTGCCATGAACGACGAATTGTTGAAACGTGCCGGAGGTGGTAATTATTTTGATGAACTGCTTAGTCGCATCCGTGATATTCGTTCATCGGAAAAAGTCTTTTATCGGAAAGTGCTGGAAATTTATGCGCTTAGCATTGACTATGACCCTCGGGCGGAATTCACTCAGCAGTTTTTTAAGACGGTGCAGAACAAAATGCACTTTTCTGTTCACGGGCATACGGCAGCGGAAATAATTTACGAACGCGCCGATGCCGAGAAGGATTTTATGGGCTTAACCTCGTGGACTGGGGCAATGCCTCAGCGGTCAGATGCAGAAGTTGCGAAAAACTATCTTTCGGCTGATGAACTTGACACGCTGAACCGTATTGTCAGTTTGTATCTCGATTTTGCAGAGTTGCAGGCTAAATCGCATAAGCCAATGTATATGAAAGATTGGATACAGAAACTGGATGATTTTCTCAAACTTTCAGGAAAAGAACTCCTCACTCACGCAGGCAAAATATCGGCTGAAATAGCCAAACAGAAAGCCAATATGGAGTATGACAAATTTAAGGTGAGGACCGCCAGTCAACTCTCGCCGGTGGAAATACATTTCTTAGAAAATTTCGAGAAAGAACAGAAGAAATTGAAACGGTAACGGCAGAATTATTTAACTGTAAATGTGATGAATTTGTGTTTAAGTTTATTGCTGTCCGATAAAACCGATTAAAGATAAAAATGTACTGCTCGACCATTG
>URMA01000023.1 GCA_900548875.1 uncultured Porphyromonadaceae bacterium
AGACCGACGATAGGTTTGTGTCGTCAACGGGATTTAAAATCGTGCCATTCGTTGAGTCTTCCAAAACTACAGTCGTAAAAATTTATGCAGAGCACAGCATAGATGAATATTTGCGAATGGGCCATATTCATGGCAAATTCTTTCAAGATGGTTGTCAGCAAACTTCTACCAGTTATGACGATTATATAAAATCTGCGGAACAGACAATCCGTTTGTTTGAAACCGGAGAGTTGCGGAAAATGGTTCTTTCCCGAATTCTTGTGCAGTCCTATCAGAAAGGAGACATCGACTGGGGTACAGTCGTCATCAACCTTACTCAGAAATATCCCCATGCATTCGTTTTTGCATTCTGTTCGCCCGAAACGGGAGCATGGTTAGGGGCCTCTCCTGAGATTTTGGGCCGATATCACGATTCAGTTTTTTCAACAATGGCCCTTGCAGGAACAAAACCGACGGGTAAGGGAGTGTGGACTGAAAAAGAAGAGAAGGAACAGGATTATGTATCATCCTATATATCAAATATTATCGAACGATATGGATTTGATTATAAGATGTCGGAAAAACATACGCGATGTGCTGGAAATGTCGAGCATCTGTGCAATGATTTTCTTGTCAACGTCCCTGATTTAAAGAACGCTATGGCATTGGTCAATTCGTTACATCCGACACCTGCATTGGCAGGTATTCCTAAAGAAAGTGCAATTCGACATATTCAGCAGATTGAACGACATTCAAGAACTTTCTACGGAGGATATTTGGGTCCGTTTACGACTGACGGATTCGATTTTTTTGTTAATCTGCGTTCGCTGTCTTTTTCATCCAATGACTATGTTCTGTATATTGGCGGAGGGCTAACCATAGATTCCGAACCAGAAAAAGAATGGGGAGAAACGCAACAGAAAGCGCAGACATTGCTGGACGTTATCAATGATAACCAATAAATAAGAATGGGAATTGACAGAAGCCAGTTCCCATTCTTGTTTCATTGTATGATTCTCAAATCGTGGAATCATTATTATTCAAATTTTAAATCATCAAAACCTTCCTGATCAAATTCGTCTTCGTTAAACTCATCCGAACCGTAGAAGTTTTCATCAAAATCGTCAATATCTGATGTGCTGGATGTTGATTGGGCAATTTTTGAATCAAATTCATCCAAATCCTCACTCTGTTTGGGAGCTTTTCCTTCCTTTCTTGTGCAGAGCGGTTCGGACATGTTTTTACCCGGTTCCATTTCTTTCATTTCCATATAGAAAGAACGGTTTGTAAGATAGTCAAATACGAACATCAGGCGCTGTCCTTCATCCTCGATGAGATCAGACAATCGGGTATCTTCCATCAGCCAAATGTCTTCATCGCTGTCGCTGCCCATGTCTGTTAATGTCACTTCTTTTTCTTTCTGCCATTCATCGTCACAAATGATGAATGATTCCATTTGATCTTTACTATAGCCGGCAGCTTCGAGAATTGCATTGCGAAGGCTCAGGAAAGTATCGTCAGCATCAATAGCTATTTCCAATTTGAAATTGGCAACTTCGTCAGAAATTAATCGAAATTTGTATATCATATTTCTTCGTATTTATTCAAATTAATGTAATGCGAAGATAGTAATAAATGATATATTACGATGAAAAATATATATAAAAAATGCGGCAAATTTTTAGGATTTACCGCATTCGTCATATATGTCATTATTTTGAAAAAGCATTCCAACCTTGAGCCTGTAACGATATTTCATTACCGTCACGAGTTATCATGGCACATCCCAGTTCTGGTTTGGTTATGTGGCCAATAATTCGAATACTGTCAATTTGTGCGAGCTTTTCGTGGTCTGAAAGTGGGGCAGTGAAGAGCAATTCATAGTCCTCGCCACCATTAAGTGCGGCTGTTACCAGGTTCATGTTAATTTCAGAAGCCATTACTGCTGTCTGATAATCAATAGGAATACGCTCCTCATAAATTCGACAACCGGCATTGCTCTGCTTGCAGATATGCAACAGTTCCGACGACAGACCATCGGAGATATCCATCATTGACGTTGGCATAATACCGGCATCGGCCAAAGCCTTAACGACATCTCTTCGCGCTTCCGGTTTCAATTGACGTTCAAGGATGTATTCTTTACCACCGAACTCCGGTTGAAAATCAGCTTGTCCAGAAGAGGCAACTTTTTCACGTTCGAGCAATTGAAGCCCCATATAAGCGGCACCCAAATCGCCTGATACGCAAATCAAGTCTGTATCTTTGGCTCCATTACGGTAGACTACCTTTCCTTTTTCTGCTTCACCAATGCATGTAATGCTAATGAGCAGTCCTGTTACAGATGCCGAAGTGTCGCCACCAACGATGTCTACACCATAAATCTCAGCAGCAGTTCTGATTCCTTCATACAACTCCTGAATATGCTCTATCGTAAACCTTTTGGAAATGCCCAAAGAAACGGTGATTTGCTTCGGAGTCCCGTTCATGGCATATATATCCGAGAAATTTACGACAGCCGCTTTATATCCTAGATGCTTCAACGGAACATAGGTCAAATCGAAATGAATACCTTCCAGCAGCAAGTCGGTGGTGACCAGTACCTGTTTGTCTGCATAATCAAGCACGGCTGCATCGTCACCCACGCCTTTGACAGTCGAAGGATTGACCAGCTTAATTTGTTCGGTAAGCTTGTTTATCAGCCCAAATTCGCCGAGAGTCGCTATTTCTGTTTGTGTTTCTGACATTCTGAAAATTGGAATTATGCTTTAAATTCGTTGATAAGGCCCTTCATGATGGCAGTCATCTTCGGTTGGGCTTCAGCTGCTGCCTTTTGAACCTCTTCATGTGAAACTTTTTCAGGTTCAACACCTTCCAGACCACCCATGTCAGTAATAACTGAAATGGCGAAGACTTCCATTCCGCTGTGACGCGCTACGATAACTTCGGGCACGGTACTCATGCCGACAGCATCACCACCGATACGACGGAAATAGCGATATTCAGCCGGAGTTTCAAAAGTCGGGCCCTGCGTGCCTACATACACACCTTGCTGAACTTTAATATTGTTGGCAGCTGCAACCTTTAATGCATCAGCTATCAAACGATGGGAATAAGGTTCGCTCATGTCCGGAAAACGTGGACCCAGTTCATTGTAATTCTTTCCACGAAGAGGATGTTCCGGGAAAAGATTGATGTGGTCGTTGATAATCATGATGTCACCGATCTTGAAGTCCGGATTCATACCGCCGGCAGCGTTAGAAACAAACAGCGTGTTGATTCCCAATGTTTTCATTACTCTTACCGGGAACGTAACCTGTTGCATGGAATACCCTTCATAGAAATGGAAACGTCCCTGCATGGCCATTACCCGCTTGTTGCCAAGTGTTCCGAATATCAATTTGCCGCTATGGCCTTCTACTGTCGAAATCGGAAAATTAGGGATGGCACTGTACTCAAGTACGTCCGTAATTTCAATATGATTTACCAACTCTCCCAAACCAGTGCCAAGAATAATGGCAGTTGTCGGAATGTCGTTTACTTTTGATCTGATAAAATCAGCTGTTTCTTTAATCTTCTCCAACATAATTGTATTTTTTAGTTTTAGTTTTTGTCCGGACTATTAATAGCTTTTACCAACGCTTCGTTGAAATCCACAGATTCATACTGCAGGAATTCGACGCTGACAGGCTGATAGAATATATGCTTTTTCAATTCATAAGGAAAGTAGGGATTGTTTGCAATCCTCACGGCATCCTTTTCTGTTGTCATCAATATTTTATAACGTCCTTTTAACGAACGGAATGTAGCGGCAATGTCATCAATGTCCGTTCGCGTGAAATAGTGATGGTCGGGGTAGTGCATCACTTTTATTTGCGCTTTAAATTCCTTCAAGTATTTCACCAATGGCCGTGGATTGGCTATTCCTGTTACCGCAAGTATAATATCCTGTGATGTAAAAATATCAAGATAAGGGATATACGTCGATTCTTCAGGAAAAACAGGAACAAGACTGCCGTAATTGAATTTGCTGAAGAACAGACCCTGGTAAGGGAATAAATCCAATTCCTTCTTATACAATCTGAATTGCACCGGCTTGACATCTTCGGGACATTTGGTCACGATGACAATATCCGCACGCGCTCTGACTGCCTGAATACTTTCACGCAATCTTCCCAATGGCAGCAATTTGTCCTTAAACAGCGGACGGCTATATTCTGTCAGCACGATCGACACTTTCGGCTTCACGAATCGGTGCTGGAAAGCGTCATCCAGAAGAATCAGATTTATTTCAGGGTCAATGCGCTGAAGTTCCTGTATACCAAAAACTCGTTTCTCACATACGGCAACTCTAATCTTATTACCAAATTTTTGATAAATCTGATAGGGTTCGTCACCAATGTCATAAGGAGTGCTTTTTGCCGATGCTAAAATGAAACCGGAGGTTTTACGTTTATAGCCACGGCTTAATACCGCAATCTTGTACTTGTCCTGTAATAATTGGATTATGTATTCAGTATGAGGTGTTTTTCCTGTTCCTCCTACTGATATATTGCCAATGCAGACTACGGGAATATTGAACGATACCGAACGCAAAATATTGAAATCGAACAATTTATTACGCACAAACGTAACTGCCCCATATAAATATGACAATGGGGTAAAAATGGCAGTTCTTATTTTACGAGCCGTATCTGTCACGTTTCCTTTTAATTAATATATGTTGTTTCCATTCTGCATTGTAAACGGTCGCGATCCAACAACGTGCGAATCTCTTCCATATACTCGTACAGCATTCCAAACTCTTTCTTCATCTGTGTTTTATATGAAGATTCATACAAAACAGAATAGAGCAGATTCATGAAGTCGTTCTTTTGTTTAGGATACACTTCCTTCATGTAATCATTTTGAACATCGGCAGCAGTTGCAACCCATTCGACAGCAGAATCGACATTTCCGAATTCATCAATCAAACCAATGCGCAACGCGTCGGAAGCATCCCATACGCGTCCTTCTGCAATGGATTTCAACGAATCCAAATCCATTTTACGACCGTCAGCACATCGTTTCGTGAAGAGTTCATAGCCTCTGTTTACGTTAAGCTGCATGGCGTTGCGTTGTGCAGGTGTCATCGGTTTGTATACGGAGAAATTCGATTCTTTGTTAGTTGTAACCATATCAACTGTCAAACCTAATTTGTCTGTCATCAAACCTTCGAACGACGGAACCATTCCATATATACCAATGGAACCGGTCAGCGTGGTAGGTTCTGCAAAAATGCGGTCGGCACCACATGAGATGTAATATCCTCCCGATGCGGCCAAATCGCCCATGGATACGGCAAATGGCTTGCCTGCTTTCTTGAAAGTTTCCAATGCTTCCCAAATTTGTTCCGATGCATAGGCACTACCACCCGGTGAGTTCACGCGGAGCACAAGTCCTTTTATATCGTCGTCTTTGGCCAAATCCAAGATTTCCGGCACTATGTCTGCCGAACTGATATCTTGATCGCTGCCGTTAACATTGATTTCGCCACATGCATAAAGTACGGCAATTTTATTGGCCGACTTCTTTGGTTGTTTCAATGTCGTGCAATATTGCTGTATGCTGATCATCGACAATTCGTCAGTTTCACTGAGACCACAAGCCGCTTTCAATTTGTCGTCAAACTCATGAGCATAACAAAGACCGTCAATGAAATGTTCATCTACTGTCACTTGCGGATCTTTGAAGGTATTCAAACTGTCTGCATAATTGTCAACAGCAGTTGCTGACAATTGTCGTGCTACTGACATTTGTTTTTTTATGTATCCCCAAATGTTGTTGATGTAAGTCTGTGTCTGCAAGCGGCTGGCATCGCTCATCGACGTTAGCATAAACGGTTCAACCGCACTTTTGTATGTTCCGACACGGATGATTTGCATTTCGACGCCCAACTTGTCCAAAAGCCCCTTAAAGAACATTGTTCCGCTTGAAAGGCCATGAATGTCAAGCATACCCACGGGATTCATGTAAATGCTGTCGGCTACGGACGATATGTAATAATCGTTTTGGGCTATCATATCTCCGTAAGCATAAATCCATTTACCCGAATCCTTTTTGAATTTTACAAGAGCATCACGGATGGCTGTTGACGTAGCTAATCCGGATGACGCTGCATTACAACGGATATATATGCCCGTGATTTTAGAATCTGTTGCCGCATTATCAATTGCCCTAAGTATATCATACAGATTCAACGGGGTTTCAGAGTCATTGACATAATCTTGCCACGTAATGGAGTAGGGACGCTCTGTGATAGTTCCCTTCAAATTAAGAACCAGAACCGAATTATCGGATACAGAAACGGTGCTGGTATTAATGGCCGAGAATGACATGGATGTGAGCATTATCATGCCACATACGAATATCACGACGCCTATAATTAGAAACGCAACCCATGTGCCGACAAAAGCGGCCAGGAATGTTGACATGAATTTTTTCATAGCAATGATGAATTAATCAAATTTTTTACGATGGAACACGAAATTGCGTCCCAGATATTTCTCTCTCACAATAGGGTTTTCGGCCAGTTCTTCCGAAGTACCCTGAAACAGGATTTTTCCCTCAAACAACAAGTAGGCACGGTCCGTAATGCTCAATGTTTCAGGTGCGTTGTGGTCTGTAATCAGAATGCCGATATTCTTTTCCTTCAATTTGTAGACGATGTATTGGATGTCCTCCACTGCAATCGGGTCAACACCGGCAAATGGTTCGTCGAGCATAATGAATTTTGGATTGATGGCCAGGCATCTTGCTATTTCTGTACGTCGGCGTTCACCTCCTGACAATTGGTCGCCTAAATTTTTTCGCACCTTCTGCAAACGAAATTCAGCAATCAGGCTTTCCAGTTTTTCCGCCTGATATTCTTTACTGGTATTTGTCATTTCCAATACCGCACGGATATTGTTTTCGACACTCAGTTTTCGAAAAACGGAAGGTTCCTGTGCCAAATATCCGATACCGTTCTGCGCTCTCTTATATACCGGAAACTTAGTGATATTGAGGTCATTCAAATAGATTTGACCCTCATAGGGAGTAATAAGGCCCGTTGTCATATAGAACGTAGTCGTCTTTCCGGCACCGTTAGGTCCAAGCAGACCGACAATCTCTCCTTGTGTGACGTCGATCGACACATGATTGACGACAGTTCTCTGACGATATTTTTTTACCAAATTTTCCGTACGCAAAACCATCTTTCCGTTGGCAGCCTGAGCTTGAGGCAGGGGTTCGTTTGCCGGAGCGACGGCATTTTGTTTTCCGGAAGATTTTACAAATATGTTGGTTATGGGTTTGAATATACTCATTTCTCTTTATTTCTTCGTATTGATTCGCCCTTCGATATATTCCTTCAGCAGTTTAATGGCAACTGTGTTGTTGCCTCCTTGCGGAATAATCAAATCAGCAAATTTTTTAGCTGGCTCGATATATTTGTTGTGCATTGGTTTCAAAACACGTTCGTATCGTTCTACCACCAATTCCGGAGTGCGGCCTCTTTCGATACAGTCGCGATTGATTACCCGTATCAAGCGATCGTCGGCGTCAGCGTCAACAAAGACCTTGATGTCCATCATGTCGCGAAGACGTTTGTCGCTAAACACCAGAATGCCTTCTACCAGAACAACATCCCGTGGTTGCATGGGTACGGTTTCCGGTTGGCGGGTGCATGTAAGATAAGAGTATGTGGGTACTTCAATACTTTTGCCGTCCTTTAAATCCTGTAATTGTTGGATCAGCAATTCCCAGTCGAAAGCGGCAGGCTCGTCAAAATTGATTTTTTGTCTTTCTTCTAAAGGGATATGGCTTGAATCCTTATAATAGGAATCTTGAGGAAGTACACTAACTTCACCAGCTGGCAGTGCTTCCACAATTTTTTTTACGACAGTCGTTTTGCCGGAACCCGTTCCTCCGGCGATTCCGATGATAATCATAGAACGCAAATTTATAAACTATGTTACAAATATAATATACTTTAGTGAATTGGTTGCCACATTTTGCGTTTTTCTTTTGCACAACAGCCGTATTCAAGCGTAAAAAGAGGGGAGATGTTTCCGAAAAGGAATCCCAAACTATAGCTTATATGTCAATTTCAATTGAAAGCTCAATTGCTGACTGGTTATAAAGTGGCTACTTGCAGCAAATGTAATTCCGTTATAATGAAATTCTTGGTAGGTATCATACCAGGTTTTTCTGTAATACCAGTCAAAACCTAAACCAAGATATAGTTTTTCCCACAAACGATAGTTCATTTGTCCTTCAAGGTGATTGAATTTTCCGTTAGAATAGTCTCCCTGCACATCAACAGGTTTTCCTTCCGGAGTTAACGACCAATCATAAGAAGAATCCCAACCTTTCCATGTATAAAACTTGTAGAACTGATTTTTTAACGAAAACAAAAATCTGTCATCCTGCATGGAATAGTTGACACCAAATTTGACGGAGAAACCTGAAGCCCAGTTGTAATTACGATTATAAAAACGATAATAGTCGCTCAAAATACCGCCTAAAATCACACCATTGACATGGGTGAATGCCGTAAGACTACCATGGTCTGTCGGATTGTAGCGAAACATTGCACCTCCACCGACGGAGGCGGGCGTTCCTAGCTTATAAGGTACAGCACATGGTTTAAAATCTCCTGACACATAGTTGGTACTGATGGTGTCCGAATCAAAGAAGTCAAAATGCTGATATAAACCTAATGACAGATTGGTTTTCGGTGTATTCAATACCTCTTTGGACAAGAGCTTGCCTATAATTTCAATCCGGTTAAGCAATGGCTGTGTCTTCATTAGATTCAAATCCATTTGAAATGTGAAATAGTCGTATGGCCGGTTTGAGGATTCAAAGCAGTCACCATATTCAAAATCAACATGAGCGGTTGCGCCTACTTTTGCCAGTGTATTGTCATCATGAAATGTTAGCACGCGGGTACCTACAGAAAAATTGAGATTGTAGTCGGGATTTCCGAAATCGCGTCCGGTGACGGCCTGCCTTTTCCACGCCTGTCCTGTGATAACACGAGTGAAACCTCTCATGGGAGAGATGATAAATGCGGCAAACTCACGGCCGAAGCGTTCACCACCCGAAGAGCGGTCGTCCAACAACATATCGGATGCCCGATAAAAAACTTCTCCAAGTGCTGCACCGCCAATCGGGGTTGCGATAATATCGTTAGTTGACGGATATTCCTTTTCCATAAACATTTCCCACATGGCACTTCCTCCAATAGCAAACAATTCCGACTGCCAGAAATTGAACCCGTTCGAACGCCCGGCATTGAAAAACAAAGAGCCATTATACGGGTGTGCAAACATATTGGTATTCAGATGGTCATTATCCCATTCGAAACCATTTTTGAAATTTGCTTTTATGGTTTCCCAGGAAATATAGGCATAGTGTCCTTTAAGCGCAAATCTGTCGAAAGCCCACAATCCGATATTTAAACCGACAACTTCACCGGCAGCTCTCCAATATGATTTTTTTCTTGGGGTAGAGATATCCGATAATGTTAAACTATCCCGAGATTGAATGGATAAAGTGTCAGTGGTTTGGGCTTGCACATTTATTGCCAAAAGGCAGCAAAATACCATGATAAAAACCTGTCGCTTCATAAAAATGGCATATTTTCGAAATGAGCACAAAATTACGAATATTAATTTGAATATATATTTTATGAGTTGAAAAAGTTATTTAGCCATGTCACTTGTCCATTTTCTTGTTTAAATGATATATTGGTAGGATGAGTGTGGCATATATAGGCTGAATTTATTAATTTTGTAGCCGAATTTTATAAAAGCTAACTATGTTTATAACATCCTGCTTGCAAACGTTTGGAGAATACGCCTTGTTTATGCGTCGTGTTTTGACACGTCCCGACAGGTTGAAAGAATCATTGAAACGTTATGTGATTGAAATTTCGAAATTAGGCATTGATTCCATCCCATTGGTTATTGTGATATCATTGTTTATCGGTGCGGTGATTGCCATTCAGATGCAGATTAACTTTGAAAACCCGCTATTGCCCCTTTATACAATCGGTTTGGCAACACGTGACGTTCTTCTGCTGGAATTTTCATCGTCCATTCTCTGCTTGATCCTTGCCGGAAAGGTTGGTTCCAATATCGCATCTGAAATCGGAACAATGCGCGTGACAGAACAGATTGATGCCCTTGAAATCATGGGGGTCAATTCTTGCAATTTTTTGGTGTTGCCTAAGATTATGGCATTATTGACTTTTATACCCGTATTGGCAATTTTCAGTATGTGTTCGGGGTTGTTCGGAGGTTATCTTGTCGCAAAATTCACCAATATATTGTCGGTGTCACAATATATTTACGGTATTCAGTCATATTTCATTGAATGGTATGTATGGTATGCCATTATCAAGTCCCTGTTCTTTTCCGTTATTATAACGAGTGTAGCTTCATTCTACGGCTATAACGTAAAGGGAGGAGCATTGGAAGTAGGTAAGGCAAGTACGAATTCTGTAGTGGCAAGCAGTATCCTGATTCTGCTGCTTGACGTGTTATTGACAAAAATTCTGTTGCAATGATAGAAGTAAAGCATGTAACCAAGTCGTTTGAAGACAAAACGGTATTATTCGACATAAGCACTAAATTTTACGAGGGGAAAACCAATCTGATTATTGGGCAGAGCGGTTCCGGAAAAACGGTTCTCGTCAAGAGCATTATCGGTCTTGTCACGCCTGAGAAAGGGGAAATCCTGTATGACGGACGTGATTTGATGAAAATGAATACCGAGAAAAGAAAAACCTTGCGTAAGGAAATAGGTATGTTGTTCCAAGGTTCTGCACTGTTTGACAGCGAAACCGTATTGGGCAATGTCATGTTTCCTTTGAAGATGTTTGAACGCATGACTTATGCTGAAATGAAGGATCGGGCTGAATTCTGTCTGGAACGTGTAAATTTGAAAGGCGCGAACGACAAATATCCTGCTGAAATCAGTGGCGGTATGCAGAAACGCGTAGCGATTGCCCGTGCGATTGCCTTGAATCCCCGATATTTGTTTTGCGATGAGCCGAACTCCGGATTGGACCCAAGAACATCCATTCTTATTGATGAACTGTTGTGGGATATCACTCACGAATACAACATTACGACCATTATCAACACCCACGACATGAACTCCGTATTGGGTATCGGTGAAAATATCGTATTTATCAATAAAGGGCATAACGGATGGGAAGGAAACAAGAATACTATTTTCCACTCTGACAATGAAGCCTTGAATGATTTCGTCTTTGCAACTGACTTGTTCAAGAAAGTCAAGCAAGCTGCTTTGATGATGGAAAAATAACGTACTTATTACCACATAAATAAAGCGGGATTCGATATGGATAATGTTTCCATGTGAATCCCGCTTTTTGTCTGATAAACAAAAAGGAGGCCGTGAAGCCTCCTTTTCAATATTGCATTGTTCTGTATTAGCTGTTCTTGACAATGTCCATCAATTTGTCGACTGCCAGGCTCAATGAATCTGCATTCTTACCGCCGGCTTGAGCAAATTGAGGTTGGCCGCCGCCACCGCCTTGAATCAACTTGGCAGCTTCTTTCACCATAGTGGAAGCATTGAATCCTGCCTTCACCATATCCTCAGTAATCATAACAGTCAACATCGGTTTATCCTTGTATGTGGTAGCGCCGATGAATATTGTTGACGATGGTGATTTTTCTTTGATGGCAAATGCTATACCTTTTACCATATCAGGAATTCTTATGCCGGTCAACATGCATACATTGATACCGTTGATGATGTCTTTCTCAGCAAGAAGTTTTTCGGCAGTGGTCTTGATGCGTTCCTGCATTACTGCTTCAGCCTCTTTCTTCAAGTCGGCATTTTCATTAATGGTCTTTTCTACAGCCTGGATTAAGTTTGAAGTGTTCAGCAATGCTGCAGCCTGTTTCAAAGTCGATTGAATATCATAGATGATGTCTTCTACGGCACTGCCTGTAACAGCTTCAATACGACGGATACCCGCTGCGATACTGCTTTCAGACAAAATCTTGATAATACCAATATTTCCGGTATTTTTAACGTGTGTACCACCGCACAATTCTACAGAAGAACCATACTTGATGACACGTACTTCTTCGCCATATTTTTCGCCGAACAACGCCATTGCTCCCAATTCTTTAGCTTGGGCAATCGGCATGTTTCTAAACTCTTCCAATGCAATAGCTTCACGCACTTTCTTATTGGCAAGACGTTCTACCTTTTGGATTTCTTCGTCTGTCATTTTCTGGAAATGAGAGAAATCGAAACGCAGGAATTGCGGGGAAACGTATGAACCTTTTTGTTCAACGTGTGTACCCAACACTTCGCGAAGCGCTTCGTGGAGCAGGTGAGTAGCCGTATGGTTTGCAGCTGTAGCCTGACGTGCTTCCTTATTGATTTCAGCTGTAAAGACAGCTTCAACATTTTTCGGCAGTTGTTTGGTTATATGAACTGGCAAGTTGTTTTCACGCTTGGTGTCTGTTATTTCAATTACTTCGTCGCCATTATACAATTTGCCGGTATCACCAACCTGTCCACCCATTTCAGCATAGAATGGAGTCTTTTCCAACACTATCTGATAGAATTCAGTATTTTTCTGCTTTACTTTGCGGTAGCGCAAAATCTTTGTAGCAACAGAATATTCGTCATATCCGACGAATTGGGAATCACCTTCGTTTACAGTTATCCAGTCGGTAGCTTCAACGGCAGCGGCGTTGCGGGCACGCTGTTTCTGTTTTGCCATTTCCGCATTAAACTCTTCTTCATTCACATCAAGGCCGTTTTCTTTGAGGATAAGTTCTGTCAAATCGAGAGGGAATCCGTAGGTGTCATACAATATGAATGCTTCGTTTCCGCTGATTGTTGTCTTTCCTGCTTTCTTTGTGTCGTCAATCACTTTCTCAAGACGTTTGATACCTGTTTCAAGGGTGCGCAAGAATGATTCTTCCTCTTCCTTAATTACTTTCTTAATCAAGTCAGCTTGAGTAGTCAATTCCGGATAAGCTTCACCCATTGACTCAATCAAAGTGTCGACCAAACGATAAAGGAACGCCTGTTTCTGTCCCAAGAAAGTGTAGGCATAACGAACGGCACGGCGCAGAATACGACGAATTACATAACCGGCTTTGGCATTTGATGGAAGCTGAGAGTCGGCAATTGAGAATGAAATCGTACGGATATGGTCGGCAATAACACGCATGGCAATATCCACCTGCTTGTCGTCACCGTAAGTTTTTCCTGACAATTGGCCGATTTTCTTCAACAACGGCTGGAATACGTCGGTGTCGTAGTTGGATGTTTTTCCTTGCATGGCCATACAAAGACGTTCAAATCCCATACCTGTATCGATTACACGTGCAGGAAGAGGTTCGAGAGAACCGTCAGCCTTATGATTATACTGCATGAACACAAGGTTCCAGATTTCAATAACTTGAGGATGGTTGGCATTTACCAGTTCTCTACCATCTTTTTCTGCGCGTTCGGCATCTGAACGCAGGTCAATATGGATTTCGGAGCAAGGACCACATGGACCAGTTTCGCCCATTTCCCAGAAATTATCCTTGCGATTGCCGTTCAATATATGATCTTTTGGCAAATGTTTTTCCCAATATCCGGCTGCTTCATCGTCGCGGCCCAAACCTTCAGGAGCATAGCCTTCGAATACTGTCGCATACAGGCGGTCGGGATTGATTTTCAGAACATCAACCAAATATTCCCAAGCCCAGTCGATGGCTTCCTTTTTGAAATAGTCGCCAAATGACCAGTTACCGAGCATTTCGAACATTGTATGGTGGTAAGTATCCAAACCCACTTCTTCCAAGTCATTGTGCTTACCGCTCACGCGTAAACATTTCTGTGAGTCCGCGACTCTTTTATATTTGGCAGGAACATTTCCCAAAATAATGTCCTTAAATTGATTCATACCGGCATTGGTAAACATCAAAGTAGGGTCATCTTTGATAACCATCGGAGCTGAAGGAACGATTTGATGTCCTTTGCTTCTGAAAAAATTTTTAAAAGATTCTCTGATTTCGTTAGCTGAATACATATTCTGAAATTTTATATTCAATGTATGAGTTTTTATAGAAGCAGGTTTGGAACATTAATTCCAAATATCTTCATGAATTTGAGTGCAAAAATATAGCAATTATGTTATTTTTGCAAAAATAAGTTGTGGCAACTGCCGTCATTTCTGTAAAAAACGACTAATCAGTATGCGGAATATAGAGAAAAAATATTATAAAATCGGGGAGGTGGCTGAAATGCTTCATATACCGGCTTCCACTCTGCGTTTCTGGGAAAAAGAGTTCACGGTGATTAAACCGAGACGGAATTCACGGAACACAAGATTCTACACAATGGAAGATATTGAAAACATTCGTATTGTGCATTATCTTGTGAAAGAGCAGGGACTGAAACTGGATGCGGCAGAGCAACAAATAAAGCAAAACAGAAAAAATGTCTCGAAAAAGCATGAAGTTATTTCCCGATTACGGGAAATGAAAGAAGATCTAATGAAACTTTCCGATGCTTTAGATGCCATTTCCTGACAGGCAAGAAAAACAAAAAGCCGCTTGAAAAAGCGGCTTTCTTATTAATTGCTTATCCTGTTATTTTGTCTTTTCTTCAATCCATTTACGGGCATTGACAAAGGCCTCAATCCAAGGTGTGACTTCGTCTGTCAGACGACGGCTTTCAGGATAGTATCCGCACTGCCACGGGAAGATGGCACGTTCCAAGTGAGGCATCATTGCCAAATGGCGGCCGTCGGCTGATGCAAGACCGGCAACAGCTTTAGGTGAACCGTTCGGATTTGCCGGATATGAGCCATAGCTATATTGGGCAACGACATTGTATTTGTCGAAATCTTCCGGCAAGTTGAATTTACCTTCACCGTGAGCAACCCAAATACCTAATTTAGAACCTGACAGCGACTTGAACATCACGGAATTGTTTTCCGGAATAGTCAAACCGAGGAATTGTGATTCAAACTTGTGTGAATCATTGTGTTCCATTGTCGTACGTTTCTCGTGTTCCGGGTTAATCAGATTCAATTCAATCATCAACTGGCAACCGTTGCAAATACCCAAACTCAAAGTATCTTGACGTTTGTAGAAGTTGTCGAGCGCTTTCTTGGCTTTCTCATTCCACAAGAATCCGCCGGCCCAGCCTTTCGCGGAACCAAGTACATCGGAATTGGAGAAACCTCCGCAGAATACAATCATATTGACATCTTCCAATGTTTCACGGCCGGAAATCAAGTCGGTCATGTGAACGTCTTTCACGTCAAAGCCTGCAAGATAAAGAGAGTAGGCCATTTCACGGTCACCGTTTACACCTTTTTCACGAATAATGGCAGCCTTTACGCCGCTGGCTGTTCTACGGTGCTTGTCTATGCCGAGCGAAGCGGTCGTTCCGTCAAAATGCTTCGGCATCTTATATTTGATCGGCTGCTTCTTGTAGTTCTCATAACGCTTCTTGGCACAAGCGTTACCGCTTTGCTTACAGTCAAGAAGGTAGGATGAGTTAAACCAGACATCACGCAGATGGTCGATGAACAGCATATATTCCTTGCCTTTATTTTCAACGACCAATGTACGTTCTTCCTGAGGTTTGCCAATTTGATGGAATTTCACTCCGTATTTGTTCAGAATGTTTTCCACGTTCTCGATATTCTTGTCGGAAACTTGTGCTACCAATGCCGAATTCTCTGCGAATAGAACTTTTACAGTATCCTTTTCATCGAAAGCATCCAAATTAACGGACAATCCACCATTAGTATTGGCGAATGTCATTTCAAGAAGAGTCGTAATCAAACCGCCGGCAGAAACATCGTGGGATGCCATCAGCAGTGATTCGTTCACAAGTTCCTGAACTGCATTAAATGTTTCAGCGAAATATTCCGGAGAGGAAATGACCGGCACATCTTCGCCGACACTGTTCAATGTCTGAGCGAAAGCAGAACCGCCCAATGCCAACGGTGCGTTGCTGAAATCAATATAATAAAGAGTTGAATCCTTGACATTTTGAACAACTGGAGATACAGTCTTTCTTACATCCGATACTTCACCGGCTGCTGAAATGATAACCGTTCCCGGCGACAATACTTTCTTATTGCCGTATTTTTGTGTCATCGACAAACTGTCCTTGCCTGTCGGGATGTTGATGCCTAAAGCACAGGCAAAATCGCTACAAGTTTCTACAGCCTTATATAGAGCGGCATCTTCGCCCGCATTACGACAAGGCCACATCCAGTTGGCGCTGAGTGAAACGCTCTTCAATCCGTCGGCCAACGGTGCTCCGACAATGTTGGTCAAAGCTTCTGCAATAGATGCGATAGAGCCTTGTCCCGGATTTGCCAATGCAATTTGAGGAGCATGGCCGATTGATGTCGCAATACCTTTCGTTCCGGTATAGTCCAAAGAAACGACGCCACAGTCGCTTAACGGAAGTTGAATCTCGCCTTGGCACTGCTGACGGGCAATTTTACCGGTCACTGAACGGTCAACTTTGTTTGTCAACCAATCCTTGCAGGCAACAGCTTCCAGTTGAAGAACATTTTCTATATATTCATTAAGGTTGGCTTCCTTATACTTGAATGAATGCAATTTTCTTGTAACGGTGCTGTCGACCATATATGTTTTCGGAGAACTGCCGAACATATCCGACATGGCCAAATCAATAGGTTTGACACCGTCTTTCTGTTCAAACACGAATCGATGGTCACCGGTCGTTTCACCGACAACATAGAACGGAGCACGCTCACGTTCTGCAATCTGACGTACATGTTCGATGTCCTTCTTTTCAAGAATCATGCCCATTCTTTCCTGGGACTCGTTTCCGATGATTTCTTTCGAAGAAAGGGTAGGGTCGCCTACGGGAAGTGCGTCAATGTTGATTTTTCCACCGGTAGTTTCCACCAATTCCGACAATGCGTTCAAGTGACCGCCTGCGCCATGGTCGTGGATAGAAATAATCGGGTTGTTGTCGGATTCAGCCAAGGCACGGATTACGTTGGATACGCGCTTCTGCATTTCCGGATTTGCACGCTGTACGGCATTCAACTCAATGGCATTGGCATATTGGCCCGTGTTTACAGAAGATACAGCACCACCGCCCATACCGATACGATAGTTGTCGCCGCCCATCAGAACGACGCTTTCATGTGGTTTCGGTTCGCCTTTCAAGGCATCGCGTTTTGCTGCGAATCCAACGCCACCGGCAAGCATTATCACTTTGTCGTAGGCAAATTCTTCTTTACCTTCTTTATATTCAAAAGTCAGCACGGAACCACAGATAAGCGGCTGACCGAATTTGTTACCAAAATCGGATGCTCCATTGGAAGCTTTGATAAGAATTTCTTCCGGAGTTTGATACAGCCATTTACGTGGAGCGATTGAACCGACTTCCCAAGCACGTCCTTCTTCGGTACGTGGATATGCTGTCATATATACAGCCGTACCGGCAATAGGAAGACTCGCTCTACCACCGCCAAGACGGTCACGAATTTCACCACCGGTACCTGTTGCGGCACCATTAAACGGTTCTACCGTAGTCGGGAAATTGTGAGTTTCCGCTTTAAGAGAAATAACGGTTTCAATATCTTTTACTTCAAAATAATCCGGTTTCTCTGGATTTTTGGGAGCAAACTGTTCAATAGTAGGACCTTCAACAAAAGCTACATTGTCCTTATATGCTGAAACCAGCTTATTCGGATTTGTTTGGGATGTTTTTTTGATGAGCTTAAACAATGAAGTCGGTTTTTCTTTGCCGTCAATAATAAAGGTACCATTAAAAATTTTATGACGGCAGTGTTCGGAATTGACTTGAGAGAAGCCAAACACTTCACTGTCGGTCAATGGACGTTCCAACTTAGCGCTCAGTTGTTTCAAATATTCAATTTCTTCCGGACTCAATGCCAATCCTTCCTGTTCGTTGTACTCCTCTATGTTTGAGATATATACAATCGGATCCGGTTGCTTGTCAATCACAAAGATCGATTCGTCCAACTTGTGATAAACGCGTTGGAGCATCTTGTCAAATTCCGGATTCTCCTTTTTTGACATTTCGAATTCCTCAATACGTTTAATGCCAGTCAGACCCATGTTTTGGGTAATTTCCACAGCATTCGTACTCCAAGGAGTTATCATTTCCTTACGAGGTCCGATAAATGTTCCTTCCAACGATTTCTCGTTAAGAAGTGTACCGCCGAAAAGCCATTGCAGTTTCTCAATTTCACTGCTGTCCAAACTGTGGGAACAGTCGACCGCGATGATTGAATTGCATCCTTTTTTGAAGAAGTTAATCATACTTATATCTTATTGATGTGATTTTTTCTATTTCTGAATGCAAAAATAAATAAAATCACTTAGAAAATGGGGCAAATGTCAAAAAAACGACAAATAAAATCCGATTAAATTACGTTATCTTTGTAGAAGATAGAATTAGGTCTGTTACAGTGGTCTTTTAAATGAAGATTTTGTTTGTCGTGGCCCATTCCTTTCATTAACTTTGTACTAACGATTAAACAATGAAAAATTATATTTTCCCCATAATAGTATGCTGTTCATCATTCTGCACAGTTACGGCTCAGGTCTCGTTTCAAGGGACAGCTGAAACGGTTGTTGAAGTTGTTCCGGAAAAATCAACCGGACTGGACTGTATATATGTACTGTCATCTTTAGATGGTGCAAGTATCAACTATGTGTCAGCCCAAGGGAATGCCGTCAGGTGGTATTCATATAAGGAATCCGGAAGTATGGCGGAAGAACTGACGGACATTACTGTCAGTGGAAACAGTTCGACATTGACCGACATTATTCCTGACTGTGGTTACATTATTGAAGATGGTGCCGAACGAGTGTATTTCTGGGTTGTAGATTATGAACGTCACATGTTGGATTTGCGGAATATAACTATTCCAAGCGAGCAGGATTGCGGTGTGGCCACATTAGAAATTGATGCTGACTGCAATGCCATAACCTACTATACGATTACAGGCGTTCCTAAACAACTCAGTCGTGACATTCAGGTTTCCTATAATACTTTGGAATGGGATGCCGAAAACATGTCGTATACATCCGTTGAAAGCACTTCTACTGAAGAAACCCTGACGGAACGGATGGCAATACCGGCTCCGCTCTGCAATACGATTTTCACCATACGGGGAGACCGTTTCCTGCAGGCATGGGGCAGAGAACAACTCATTGAATCGCCGGAGTATGTCACCCCAACGGTTGAAGTACAGGTTGATGCCGTACAGGAACAGAGGGATAATGCCAACGAACAGAAAGTGGAAACTGAAAGTTTAGGCGGTTCCGCCCCCGTAGAAATAACATTTACGGCCTATTGCACAGACGCCGTGGTCCACAAGGAATGGCAGTTCTCCAACGATGCGGAATTCTCCAACCTGACACTGCGTCTGAATGATGAAAGTTGCTCCCATACATTTCGGGAAAACGGAACAACATACGTTCGTTTTATCGGAACAAACAATGACGGAACTTGCGAAGCTGTCAGTGAAACGCTTGTTGTGAATATCGGCGAATCGAATTTGCAATGTCCGAATGCCTTCTCTCCGAATGCCTCTGAAGGAGTCAATGACGAGTGGAAAGTATCCTACAAATCGATTGTTTCATTCAAATGCTCGATTTTTGACCGCTATGGCAACCGCGTCTGCACATTCGACAATCCCGCAATGGGCTGGGATGGAAAATATAAAGGAAAATTTGTAAAACCGGGAGTATACTATTATGTCATCTCTGCAAAAGGAGCTGACGGGAAAGACTATAACCTGAAAGGTGATATTAATATTTTAAAAAGTGGAAAGTAGATTATGAAGATTAAAACATTTTTTTTGCTATTATTGATAGGAGGTTGTCCAGTGGTTGCTAATGCACAATCGTTATATGACAACAATAAACAACAATGTGTAACGGCTATTGCTCCGGATGTACCGGAATCCATGTATTTTGCCGGAACTGAAATTTCATTCGACCGTATCGACATGTTTGAGCGTTTGGACCGGGAAATAATATCGTTTATGTACGGTCACACAAACACATTGCTGTCTATCAAACGTGCCAATCGGTATTTCCCAATTATTGTACCGATTTTAGAGAAAAATGGCATACCGAAAGATTTCGCCTATTTGGCCGTGGTGGAAAGTTTTTTGGAAAACAGAGCCATTTCCTATGCAAAAGCCGGAGGAATATGGCAATTGATGCCGGCAACTGCACGCCAATACGGTTTGGAAGTCGGTGATGAGATTGACGAACGCTTTCATCTGGAAAAGGCGACGGAAGCAGCCTGTAAATATTTCAAAGCGGCCTACAATAAATACAAATGTTGGGCTACCGTCGCTGCTTCTTATAACGCAGGCATGGGGAGAATCTCTTCGGAATTATCGAAACAGAACGCTGACAACGGTTTTGACCTTTTCTTGAACAGTGAAACATCCCGCTACATGTTCCGTCTGTTGGCGATAAAGCTGATAATGGAACACCCGAAAGATTACGGTTTCTATATTGCGGAGGAACAATTATATTTCCCGGTAGATTACACGGTAGAAAGCGTTTCTACAGCAGTGCCAAGTTGGACGGAATGGGCCGAAAAGCATGGCATATCTTATTCACAATTGCGCGAGATGAATCCGTGGATACGCTCTCGGGAATTGACCAATAAGGCTAAGAAAACGTACAATGTAAAGATTCCCAACAAAAAACATTTGTACAGATCGACACAACCTCATAAAATTTACAATCGAAATTGGATACAAGTAAAGAAATAATAGAAGAAAACAGTGACTCGGTTTCCGTTTATGGCGCGAGAGTCCATAATTTGAAAAATATTGATGTACAGATTCCGCACAACAAACTGACCGTCATTACGGGATTGAGCGGGAGCGGTAAGTCGTCATTGGCTTTTGACACGATATTTGCAGAAGGACAGCGCCGGTACATTGAAACGTTTTCTTCCTATGCCCGCAATATGTTGGGGGTATTGGAACGTCCAGATGTTGACAAAATTACGGGGCTTTGTCCTGTCATATCAATTGAACAAAAAACTGTCAACAAAAATCCTCGAAGCACTATCGGTACAGTCACCGAAGTTTATGATTTTCTTCGTTTGCTGTTTGCACGTGTAGGAGTGGCCGTTTCCTATAAAAGTGGAGAGAAAATGGTCAAATACACGGAAGAAAAGATTGTAGACCTGATAATTGAAAAATATTCCGGGAAAAAGACAATGGTGATGTCGCCTTTGATCAACAACCGTAAAGGCCATTACAAGGAACTCTTCGAACAACTTCGGAAAAAAGGATATTTGAATGTCCGCATTGACGGTAAAATTCAGGAGATACTGCCGGGTTTGAAGCTTGACCGCTACAAGAACCATAGTATAGAGCTGGTGGTTGACAAGCTGAAGGTTGACGGGAAGGACCGTCAGCGTTTGAAAGATACCGTTGCAACTGCCATGAAACAGGGTGACGGTATTATCATGCTTTATTGCGTGGAAGATGACAGTATTAACTATTACAGCAAGACACTGATGGATCCCGTTTCAGGTTTGTCGTATCGGGAACCGGCACCTCATAACTTTTCGTTCAATTCTCCACAAGGGGCTTGCCCGAAATGTAAGGGGTTAGGATATATCAATCAGATTGATTTTGGGAAAATAATTCCCGACATGTCCAAGTCCATCTATGCCGGAGCAATTTTGCCTCTGGGTAGCTATAAAAATAATTTCATTTTCAATCAGATTGCTGCTATTTGTGAAAATGCCGGCTACACATTGAAAACACCTGTAAAGGATCTTCCGGAAGAGGTGCTCGACGATATCCTGAATGGTAGTGACATTAAAATAAAATATGAAGGGGGAGTGTCGTCAAATTATTTTGCCACGTATGACGGTATTATCAAGTATATCGAAATGCAGCAAAACGACGACGTGTCGGCAAAAGCGCAAAAATGGGCAGGGCAGTTCTATTCTCAAATTGTTTGCCCTGAATGTAAAGGGGCTCGTTTGAACAAGGAAGCGTTGCACTACTATATTGACGGGAAAAACATCTTTGATTTGGCAACGATGGAAATTTCCGATTTGATGCAGTGGGTGAACCAGGTGGAATCAAAGCTCACCAGCCAACAGCAGGCCATTGCCCGTGAGATATTAAAAGAAATTTCAAGCCGTTTGCATTTTCTGAATGAAGTCGGACTCGATTATCTGTCGCTTAACCGAAATTCTGCGTCGCTGTCGGGAGGCGAAAGCCAGCGAATCCGGTTGGCTACCCAAATTGGGTCGCAACTTGTCAATGTCCTGTACATATTGGACGAACCGAGTATCGGCCTTCACCAGCGTGACAACGACCGACTGATTAAATCGCTTAAGGAACTCCGCGATATTGGCAACACTATCATTGTTGTTGAACACGATAAGGATATGATGCTTGAAGCAGACTATATCGTGGATATTGGACCGAAAGCGGGAAGAAAAGGAGGATATGTCGTGTTTGCCGGCACCCCAAAACAAATGCTGAACAGTGATACAATTACAGCCGACTACATAAACGGGAAACGGGAAATTCCTGTCCCCCCGGTTCGTAGAAAAGGCAACGGACATTTTCTTGAACTGAAAGGTTGCAAGGGAAACAATCTTAAAAATGTAGATGTAAAATTCCCTTTAGGCCTGTTCTTGTGCGTAACGGGAGTCTCCGGTAGCGGAAAATCAACTTTAATCAACGATACGCTTCAGCCCATACTGAGCCAAAAGTTCTACAATTCGCTTAAAGAACCGCTTGAGTATAAAGAGTTGCTCGGCTTGGAATATGTCGACAAAGTGGTGACTGTCGACCAGGCCCCCATCGGTCGTTCTCCGCGGTCGAACGCGGCAACCTATACGGGTGTATTCTCCGATATTCGCAACATTTTTGTGGAATTGCCTGAAGCGAAAATCCGAGGCTACAAGCCCGGACGTTTTTCCTTTAATGTCTCAGGTGGACGGTGTGAGGCATGTAAGGGAAACGGCTATAAATCCATTGAAATGAACTTCCTGCCTGATGTGCTTGTTCCCTGTGAAGTGTGCAATGGAAAGCGATATAATAGGGAAACATTGGAGGTGCGTTTCAAAGGCAAGTCGATTGCCGATGTCTTGGATATGACCATCAATCAGGCCGTTGAATTCTTTGAAAGTTTTCCGGCCATATTGAACAAGATAAAAGTGCTACAGGACGTGGGCTTGGGATATATCAAGTTAGGACAGCCTTCCAGCACGTTGTCAGGTGGCGAAAGCCAACGTGTGAAACTGGCAGCAGAATTGTCGAAACGGGACACCGGCAACACGCTGTTTATATTGGATGAACCCACCACCGGACTTCATTTCGAAGACATAAAGATTCTTTTGGGCGTATTGAATGAACTGGTAGAGCGGGGGAACACCGTCCTCGTCATTGAACACAATATGGATGTGATAAAAAGTGCCGACTATATTATTGACATGGGCCCCGAAGGGGGCAAGAACGGCGGACAAGTCGTAGCACAAGGAACGCCTGAGGAAATCATAAAGTCCCCCAACTCAATAACTGCCGCGTTCTTGAAAAAAGAGCTCAATCGGTAATTGAATAATATAATATTCCACAAAATAATGACCAAGACCCAACACCCCCGGCTTTGGTCATTATTTTTTATAAAAGAGTATTGAGAAAACACACAATCAGATTTGTATTAATATCATTCACCATAATATATTGAATAATAGTCTGATTTGCTTGTTATTTGAAAGTGAATTGCATATATTTGTAAATAGCCATTGCTTTGCAATATCTTTGGCGATAATCCGGAAATAATAGTACTAACCGTCAGACATAAGAATAATCATAGATAATTTAGGAGATGAGATGTATTTTGATAATAATAATCATATTCATTACCTATTCCTTTCAAGTAGTGAAAGGCAATGAATATGTTCCACAAATGATTGATAAGGAATCTGTTATTATCATACGAACAGATAAAAAAACATGTTTTTCTGTTCAATTATTTAGTAGATTCACAGAAGACGGATTGTATGATAAATCTCTTCTTGTTGAAAAAAACAAGAAAACTATTGCAAAGATAAATTTTCCTTCTTCAGAAGATATAAAGAATTTCAGTGTGAAAATAAAGAAACACAAAAAAGGGTTTATACTTGAATGTTTTTATGGAGGAGGTGACAATTTATATAGTCGTCATTTTTATTTTAAATACGATAAAGATAGTATGTATTTATATAAAATTATAGGGACACATACCACACCGAACTCAGATAAGACAATGACTGATAAAAAATACGTACAACCTCAAATTGATATAAGTGATTTTGATATTGTAAATTATATAGATAACACTCCATAATTTATTGTAATATGTGCAGGGAAAAAATCGTAGATAAATCGGAACTTACTGGCGGAGATTATCGTTTTTTTCAGAATATGCCAGCTTGGGAATTAACTAAAGCTGTGGAGGACGGAAATACGGCTCAATTAAAAGGTACTTCTTCTGCTAAAACTGATCAAACTCCATGGTGTGCAGTTTTCGTAAACAACTGCTTAGAAACAGCGGGCGTTGACGGCACAACGATGGCAACAGCAGATTCATTCAAGAAATGGGGCCAATCTTTCCCAACTTCTGAACCAAAGTTTGGAGCTATCGCAATAATGAATTATTCTCATGTCGGTTTTGTAGTTGGCAAGAATAAGGATGGAAGAATTGTACTATTGGGAGGTAACCAAAAAGATGCGATTAATCTGGGCCCCAATCCGGGGAATCTTGTAAACAAATTTGTATATCCGACCGATTATTCTCCAACATCTATGCCTTTACTTTCTATGAATATAAAGGGACGTTCATTGGATTTTAAATCAAGTAGGTAACTAATAATTAATAGTATATGAATTATGAAAATTTTTATATATCTAATTGCACTATTTAATGTGCTTCTATCATGTTCTTGTTCATCACGTATTTCATATGAAAATTATGAAAATAAAAAATACAAAATTACGCTCAAACAAAAGTCCAATATCATTGTAGGTTTCATTATTTCAAATAAAGAGACAAACTCTAAACTGGCTTTTACTCCGTCATTAATTATGATTGATGGAGAAATACCTGAAGGAAGTCTCAGGTCTGATTATAACAGTACAGATGAAACAGTGCTTTATCAATGCGATTCTACATATTGTATAGATACAGATTCTATTTCAATTGCCTTTGCATTGGAGGTCTTAAATCATAAAAGACTGGATTTGTTAATATACAATTCCCAGCTACAAGACTATAAAGATGAAAACTGTACGTTACTGAAACAATCTAAATAAATCAACTGGAATATATTCTCATTATTTATAGTTTAATAAAATATAAACTAATGTCTCTAACTGTTCAGACGCATGATGAACAATGGACATAACGAGGCCGGGACAAAAGAGCATTTGGGGAAGCTATATTTAATGGGGTATTATAGTTTGACTGCGCTGCTATTGAGATTTCAATCATTATAAAGATAGTCAGAACTTTATGTGAGATTATGTTGAATGTTTCATATCTTTGTAAATAACCATTGATTTACAGTATCTTTGGCGATAATCCGGAAATAATAGTACTAACCGTCAGACAAAAGAATAATCATGGATAAGAAAGAATTAGAAAATCTATTGATGCGATTCTCCCATTTGGGAGTCTCCCATTCGAAAAACGGAGCGTTGATGATTGGAAAGGCTCCGCATATTGCCGAATTTGCCTGGCTTAATGTCGTACCCCTGTATTACAGAAGCAGAAGTATGCGATTTGGAGAAGAAACTGGGATGCGCTATTCCTGAAGTTTACAGGAATTTTCTGATGAATGTATCCAATGGTTTGAACGTAATGAATTGCACATTGGCGTTGCATGGCTGTAGGACGTCATACAACAGGGCTGATTTTGAATCACGTTATCCATTTAATATTAGATTAAAATGTTTGATATGAAAATGCTTTATCTCATTATATTATTAATGTTCTTTTCTTTTGTTTGCGAAGCGAAAGATAAAGAAAGTATATCAGATTCTATAGAAATAGTCAGTCAAATAAAAGCTGATAAAGTATTATCTGCTTTTGATAGTATAAAAGCTGCCAAACTCCTATATTCTATAGAAGACAAATACTATTATGTGATAATTCAGGTATCCACTCTTTATTATAAGGAGTTTTTTATAAGTTTATCAGATAATGGAGATATTGATGAAATACGCTTAATATTATATGAAGATAATACAAGAAGAAAAAGAAAACAAAATAGACAGTATAAGGAATTATTATCAAAAGCTGAGCCTATATTTACGTTTGATAAAAAATTATCAAATGATTATATAACTAGAATACCAAATGCAAAATATATTGGAGAGAGATATTCGTATTTTGTATTAAAAGACTTAAATAATGTAAAATATATAGAGTATCGTTTACCGGTAATAACATTTCCATCTCCTATAAGTGCTTACCTTCTAGCATATTTAATCAGGCGTTTATCAGATGAAATAAAACTCTTAGACCGTTGATTAGTCTTTTGTTTTTTAGTAGGGACATTTAGTAAATAGATGTCCCTAAAAACCTCCTTATATACTGGTATTCAGTGATTTAATTTGTAAAGGTAAGATTAAATGAAAGTACACTCAATAATCATCATAATGTGTTTGAGTTTCCTATTGACAGGATGCTCAAACAAGTCTAAATCTCCAGATCAAACACTATGTTTTGAAGATTTGCCTATTGATGTCAGACTCAAATTTAAGCAAGTTTACAATTACTGCCCTCCTCCTGTTATCAAAGGAAGTGACACAATAGAATATATGCCCCCGTTCATTGAGGCTCATAATATGAATGGAGATACTGTTTCCATCAAATCGTCTAAGATGATATTTAGTAACTCTTTTACAATCAGTAGTAATGGCAAACGAATAAAATTGGATTTAAATATATTAGAACGCGTTTTCATTATAAAAGGAGATTCTATATATTACCCAATATCCGGGAATGGTATAACCACTGACGGTGAGCCACGTTCGTCTACTGTTAACGTGGATACTTTGCTATTCCAGGTATCAATCATGAAGTGAGATTATTTTCCTGTTTTGAGAAACTTTATCAAGATTGGTGTTCTCGTATCTTACGGTTCAGCCCTGAGCCCCATACAATATGCGGAAAGCAAGTCTATCAATGGGCTATATCGGAAAATATTTAGCCCAACAGGAGGGCCGTCAGAGAAAATTATGCTACCTTTGGGATAGAGCGTAACGGGAAGAATATCATAAACTTCCATTAAAATTAGAAAGCGTATGTCACGAAAAATATTAGTTATAGGATTAAAGGTTATAGGTACCTTAGTTCTAATATATTCTGCATTTATGATAGTGCTTATATCAATTTTTGATTTGCTCTCAATGTCGGTAAATATAAGTTTTACTGGGTTTCTTATAGAAGAGATTATTCCTCATGCTTCTGCTGCAGTTGCGTTGATTTTTCTTATTAGACACATCTGGACTACGAATAAGAAGAAATCAGATACTCTTAAAAGAATTTGATTTTTGTCCGGACAAAACTGTATAAAATATCTATTTAGTATTCATGAAAAATTATATGAAAAATTTTGCTATCTATTTATTATTGTGTTCATTAACATTATCTGCTTGCCGTCAGCAAGACAGACAGCGCAATTTGGCAAATTGTGATACCGTATTTCTTGATTCCACAAGGACAGAATCCCCAGCTAATTACGAAGAAACTTTACTTGTTGATTCTGCTAAAGTGACTATTGTTGCGGCTGTACTGGGTGCGAATGCAATAAACATTTCAGTATATAAAGACAGAGAAGGCGTTATTGAACAGGAATCGTCTCCACGCCTGAAAGAAAAGCTATCAGAAGCAGAATCGAAGTTAATTATAAAAAGAATCAGTAATGTATTTATAGAGTCTAAAAGTGATATTATTGTTTCTAAAAAATATTTTCCTGAAGTAGTGGTAGCAGACTATCCTTGGTTTACATTTGAAATTTATATAAAGGGAGAGAAAATTGTTAAAGATTATATTGTAGGAACCCGACAAGATCATTATGAAATAACATATTCGAAATCTTTTTTAGATTTGTATAATCATTTATTCGATAAGGCAGAAAGTCTATATGAGAGAAGTAAATATACGGACAAATAAAAGAGTAACGCAAGTAATATTATTATTGAAATTACTATCATATGGTAATGCCACATTTGGAGCAAAAATAATGAAAACTTGATATTAAGACAGAAAGATATAAATGTTTGCCGCAAAATAGGGCCACTATGATTGAATCTAATGCTCGAAAATCCATAAATATTTCGCCAAGTCGGAATATTGTTATAAACCGAACAACGATAAGCTGAAATATTCCAAAGGAAATTCGTAGATGCCGTCAGTTTTTTGCGTGCAGAATTACACGTTTGTGAAATTGTTCGGAAGAATATCTCACAAACCAATGGTTGGGAGAGTGAATGCGAAAAAACAGAGGAAACTATATACGCCACATGTTATTATTAATTTAATTTGCCCAATCGTCTATTTAACATAATATAAATTACAATCGCGAAAAGGAGAAATTAATATTGGAAAAATTGTTAACAAAGATGGCAGTTGCATAAGGAAATACATGCACACTTTGAAACAAAAGAAAAATGCATGAGAAAAATTAGGAGAATCCGAACAACAACAAACAAAATCCAAAGAAGAAATACAGCTAAATTTTATTTGAGCAAAAAACAGTACGAACAAATAAAGACAGCAAACGAATGAACAGCAATATATTATAATCCCAAAAGTCCGATGGAACCCGACGAGAATCAAATATTTCCATCAAATCTGATTAATGATACAGAGAGGCCACAGAAAATGAGTTAACGGACCTTGTAAAATTCTTCAAAGCTATTGTCACTATAGAACACAACAATCTTTGAAACCTTTTTTTGTTCTACGTCTGATTTTGATGTGGAAACAAAATCAGAGCCTGGTAATGGGAATATGTTTGCCGACTCCGGAGAAATACCGGACACGGACATCGTATCGCCTTGTTCCGAAGTAAACATACTTCCTTCACCGAACATTAGCCACAAAACAGATAAGTTCGGATAGATCGAATGAATCTTAGCAATGATCTCATCACTAATTTTCTTGTTTCTGCCACTTAAAATCTGAGAAGCCGTGGGTCTCGGAATTTTACAATTATCGGCAAATTGTGATTTTGAAATGCCGGCAGTATCTAAAAATAGATTCAATCGTTCAACAATATCCATAAAATTGAGCTTTTTGTTATTTGCAAATGTAAAACAAATAATTCACAATAGCAAATATAATTATTTATTTTTACAAATTTACATTTGAGAATAGATAAAAGTGCAGTATTAACAACCCGTGTGTCAACATCAATAAAAGCTTTAACTTTAATGCTTTTAATCATTGATTATAAACATAATATATAAAAACAATAAAGCCCACTCATGTAGCAGGCGTAGACCAATTATCAACAAACAAACACTTTAATATTAATATGCTATTTCATTGGTTTTCATCTGATTA
This sequence comes from uncultured Porphyromonadaceae bacterium, assembly GCA_900548875.1. Lineage (GTDB taxonomy): Bacteria > Bacteroidota > Bacteroidia > Bacteroidales > Muribaculaceae > Limisoma. The sequence continues at coordinate 29,646 of URMA01000023.1, forward strand.
CAAATAATGTTAATTTATCTATACCTTAAACGGGATTGGTGTATTTGCATTTGCATATTGCAAATTTGCGGCAAATTGTACGGTATGTTCTATTTTGATTTGCAAATACAAATACAAAATAATACGCCCAGCATTCGTATTTGCATATTATTCAAATGTAAATTCCGTTATAAGCTGGCCTATAGTTTTTCTCTTTGCATTCAACTCTGATTTTCTGAAGTGCATATCTCCCCTACTCTTTTTTGTAACCTATGAGAATCCGATAATTCCGAGGGATTGTCAAAACATTTTCATATATTCAATTCTCAATGAGTTCAGGATACAATAAAAATTGCCAGAAATGAGGTACAAATCTGGCAATAAAAAAGGTCCATCCTTTAAGAATGGACCCCATATAGTTTGAATTTCAATCTCTGTTATTTATACATTTCCAAAGATTCTGCTACAAAGCTATTAATGAATTTTGAATGTTTTCCAACCTCTGCCTCTGCATAATTGATATATACATTTGCAGATTTTTCAAAACGCTCATTACGAGTTGCATCAAATAGCAGTAAATAGCCCATAATAATATGTCCGGCCATCTCTACCAAACGACGTGCATGGAAATCTACATATTCAGTATTCTTGGGTTCGGTTACCTTATTTACTGCAGCCTCATACAAAGCAGTCATTGCAACCAAACGTTCTTTCAAAGCATTCAGGCTTTCTGCATATTGCAGTTCATTATAGGCTTTGATTTGATTCAGATATGTACCGGTCGTGACGTGGCGAATGGCAGCAACTACCTGAAGTTGAGTTGTACCTTCATAAATTGAAGTAATACGTGCGTCACGATAGATTCGTTCACAAGCATAATCTTTCATGAATCCTGAACCGCCATGAACCTGAACAGCATCATAGGCATTCTGATTGCAGAATTCGCTACCCATTCCTTTCGCAACCGGAGTAAAGGCATCAGCCAAACGCTGATATTTCTTCATTTCGGCACGTTCTTCAGGAGTCAGGCTACGTTCTTTGGCAATGTCTTCATACACCTTGTACATATCAACAAAACGTGTTGTTTCGTACAGCAAGCTGCGTGAAGCGTCCAATTTAGCCTTCATCAATGAAATCATTTCATATACAGCCGGGAATTCAATGATCGCCTTTCCGAACTGTTTGCGGTCATTTGCATAGGCCAACGCTTCGCGGTAAGCAGCTTCACTAACGCCCACCGACTGTGCGGCAATACCCAAACGGGCACCGTTCATCAATGCCATCACATATTTGATCAAGCCCAATTTGCGAGAACCGCAAAGTTCAGCTTTCGCATTCTTGAATACAAGCTCGCAAGTCGGAGAACCTTTGATACCCATTTTGTTTTCAATGCGACGGACAGTTACACCCCCGTCGTTTTTGTCATAGATAAACATAGACAAACCACGGCCGTCATGACTGCCCTCTTCCGAACGTGCCAAAACCAAGGCAATATTACCATCACCATTGGTAATAAAACGTTTCACACCATTCAGTCGCCATGTACCGTCCTCTTCGTTGTATGTAGCTTTCAGCATAACAGCCTGCAAATCGCTACCAGCATCCGGCTCTGTAAGGTCCATTGCCATTGTTTCACCGGCACAAACACGAGGCAAGAAACGGCTTTTTTGGTCTTCGTCTGCAAATTCGTAGATGGTTTCAGCACAATCCTGCAATCCCCAAATATTTACGAATCCTGCATCTGCGCGGCTGACCATGTCGGCCGCCATAATGTAAGGAACGGCGGAGAAATTCAGGCCGTTGTAACGACGAGGAAGTGAGATGCCCATCAATCCGGCTTTAACCAAGGCATCAAGATTCTTTTGTGTACCTTTCGCATATACGACATGACCGTCAACGACATGAGGACCTTCATGGTCAACGTCCTCTGCATTGGCAGCTACAATCTCACCTGAGATTTCGCCTGCAATTTCAAGGACTTTTTCGTAAGAATCCATAGCATCCTCAAAATTCAAGGGTGCATAGTCGTATTTTTCTGCGTCAGTATAATTTCTTTCTTTAAGTTCGACAATCTTCTGCATCAATGGATGCGTCAAGTGATGTCTAAGGTCTGGGTTATCTGTATAAAAATTAGCCATTGTCCGAAAATTTTACTTTGAATTCTTTTTGTAATACTTAATCAATGACGGAATAACCTCTTCCAAATTGCCTGTAATTACATAATCGGCGATTTTGTTGATCGGAGCATCCGGATCACTGTTGATAGAAATAATGATAGAGCTGTCCTGCATACCGGCAATGTGTTGGATTTGTCCGGAAATACCGCAGGCAATATACAGTTTCGGATGTACAGTTACACCAGTTTGACCAATTTGGCGTTCATGTTCAGTAAATCCGGCATCTACGGCTGCACGTGAAGCACCCACTTCTGCACCGATTGTTTCTGCCAACTGATAGAGCAAATTGAAGTTTTCCTTGCTTCCTACTCCATAACCGCCGGCTACAATAATCGGAGCATTCTTGATGTTGATTTTTGATTTTGCAATATGACGGTCGATGATAGATACGACATAATCAGTTTCTGCAATGTATTTCTTCGGATCCAGATTTACAACGGTTCCTTTGTAGTTGGCATCGAAAATTTCCTTCTTCATTACTCCCTCACGTACTGTTGCCATTTGAGGACGGCATTCAGGATTGACGATTGTTGCCACGATGTTACCACCGAAAGCCGGACGAATCTGCATAAGCAGGTTTTCATAAATTTTACCGGTCTTCGGATCTTTGTGGTTGCCGATTTCCAGTGCTGTACAGTCGGCAGTCAAACCGCTGTGAAGACACGAAGATACGCGCGGGCCCAAATCACGGCCGATGCAAGTTGCACCCATAAGGCAAACTTGCGGTTTGATTTCCTTGAACAAGTTAATCAATGCTGAAGCATGCGGCAGTGACGTGTAAGGATAAAGTCGCTTGTCTTCAAATTTATAGACAACGTCTACGCCATACGGGAATATCTGATTCTCAATATTCTCCAGATTGTCACCCAACACAATGGCTTCCAATTTGACGCCAAGTTGGCTCGCCAAAGAACGGCCCTTCGTAAGCAATTCCAAACTTACATCTGCAATATTGCCGTCTTCGTACTCGCAATATACGATTAGATTATTATTGTCAGTCATAATTTTCGCTTTTTAATAAATTACTGTTAGCCAATTGTGTGATTGGTGATTAATTCCTTGATCAAATCTTCCAGGGCTGCCTGATCTTTTCCGTCCAGACGTTTGCTTTCCTTTGCCTGGAAAACGACGTTCACAATTCCCTTCACTTTTGTCGGTGAACCAGCCAAGCCAATCTGCGAAGGATCGGCATCAACATAAGCGGCACTCCATTCTTTCAATTCCAAGTATGGACGAGCATCGACAAATGCTGCCATTTCTGGCGATAATGCGGCTTTCTCGCTCGGAGTAACAGCGTATTTATATTTTTGAATACGGCGAGCATTTCTTGGACGGCAGTCATCAGCTGTACCATTGACCGTAATAACCAGTGGCATTGGAGCAACCAATGTTTCAACTCCGGATTCCAGTCGACGGGTAACAGTTACCTTTCCGTCAGCAACGCTTTCAATTTTTTCTGCATATGTAATTTGTGGCAAATGCAACTTTTCAGCCACCTGCGGAGCCACCTGTGCAGTATCACCGTCAATTGCCTGACGACCGGCAATGATCAAATCATACTTTCCGATTTTTCTGATTGCGGCAGACAAAGCGTATGATGTTGCCAAAGTATCAGCGCCGGCAAAAGCTCTGTCGGTCAACACGATTCCTCCGTCTGCACCACGATATACAGCTTCACGGATAATTTCAGCAGCACGTGGAGGGCCCATTGTCAAGATTGTAATAGTGGTATCAGGATTTTGCTCTTTAATTTGTAGGGCTTGCTCCAATGCGTTCAAGTCTTCAGGATTAAAAATCGCAGGCAATGCGCTACGATTGATTGTTCCGTCTTCCTTCATCGCATCTTTTCCTACATTACGAGTATCTGGCACTTGCTTTGCCAGTACAATTATATTAAGACTCATAATAAAAAAGATATTTAGTATTGTTTGTTCTTTTCTTTTAAGTTTGTAAACTTTCGCAAAGGTAACGAAATTACCAAATGAAACAAACCGTTTTACAATTATTCACGAAAAACGAAACGGACAGAACATCTAGTACTGCCCGTTTCCTTTATTTATTTCGATGTAATTATTTTTTCTCGGAGGTTGCTTTCGCTTCCCATCCTAATGCGCTGGCTCCAAGCACTGCGGCATCACTTTCTTTCAATTCTGACAACAGAATCTTCACTTTGCCTTTGAATACCGACAATGTATTTTTGTCCATGGATTCCTTCAACGGCTTCATCAGCACATCTCCGGATTTGGCTAAACCGCCAAAGAGAATAATGGCTTCAGGACTTGAGAATGTGATGAAATCAGCAAGTGCTTCACCAAGAATATTACCGGTGAATTCAAATACATCACGAGCCAATTTGTCACCTGCAACAGCGGCATCATAAACATCCTTGGAAGTAATAGAATCAATATCCATTGAACGAAGAAGTGACGGTTCACCCGCTCTTGCATCCAGGAATTCACGTGCAGTACGTGCCACACCCGTTGCGGAAGCATAAGTTTCCAGACATCCGGTTCTACCGCAACCGCACATACGGCCGTTGTTTCTCTTCATGATAACATGGCCCAATTCTCCGGCAAAGCCATCATGACCATATACCATTTGACCATTGACCACGATACCACTGCCTACACCCGTTCCGAGAGTAATCATAATGAAATCCTTCATTCCTCTTGCTGCACCATACGTCATTTCGCCGATGGCTGCTGCATTTGCATCATTGGTGATGGCAACCGGAATGCCAAATTTTTCAGATACCAAATCTGCCAAAGGTATTGGAGTCGGCCAAGGCAAATTCACACCATCAGAAATGATTCCCGTAAAATAGTTTGCGTTAGGAGCACCGATGCCGATACCTGCGATTTTATCTGTGGCGTCGTTTGTTTCAATCAATTTTGTCAGCTCTTCATAGAGCTCATTGATATAATCTTCGATCTTTGAATGCTTCTGTGTTTTGATAGAGCTGCTCGCCAACACTGTACCACGAGCGTCTACAATGCCAAAGACGGTGTTTGTTCCGCCTATGTCAATACCAACAACATAAGGTTTACTCATAATATTTGTTTTTAAGATAGTTTTTAATTATAGTTTTCGACAAAGTTAAAACGAATCCTTTAATTCTAAAAGGTTTTCAACGATTAATTTTTACATAATCCAAATTATTGTCCTATCTTTACACGAAAAAAGAAGAGTCTATGAACAGTTTTCATGATTTGATATTCAACAGAAGAAGTATTCGTAAATATACAGGTGAGGAAATTTCCCCCGAAGATGTTAAACAAATACTTGAAGCAGCTTTAGTTGCCCCATCCTCGAAAAATAAAATGCCCTGTCAGTTTGTTGTAGTTGACGACAAAGCCGCTTTGGCCGCATTGTCAAAATGTAAGGATTTCGGTGCAAAACCTATCGAAAAATGTGCTTTGGCTGTTGTTGTCACTGCCGATCCCCTCGTTAGTGAAGCATGGATTGAAGACGCTTCGATCGCGGCATTCATGATGCAACTGCAAGCTCAGGATTTAGGCTTGGGCAGTTGTTGGATACAGGTTAGGGAGCGATATAGCGCAGACGGTTCTTCTGCTGAAGAATATGTAAAGGAATTACTTTCCATTCCACCCGATATTCGCGTGCTCTGCATTCTTTCGCTTGGGCATAAGGATGAAGAAAAGCAACCATACGAACAGGATCAATGTAAGTGGGAAAAAATTCACATTGAAAAATGGAAAGAAAACGAATAAACGATGTCATCATCATTGGCTCCGGCAATGTTGCCCACCATTTGGCAATAGCCTTGTCGCATGTGGTTAATATAAAGCAAATTTATAGTCCAAACAAGCAGCATGCTGAAAACCTTGCGAACCTGGTTGAAGGTGAATGTACCCCTATTGATAATGTCGACTTGCTACAGGATGCCGATGCGTATATAATCAGCATAAAAGATGACGCGATAGCATCTTTTCTGCGAACTGTACCGCAACGCAACAGAAACGCGATTTGGCTTCATACATCCGGCAGTATCGGAAGAGATGTTTTTAACGGATTCAACTCCCGCAACGGTGTTTTCTATCCGTTGCAGACGTTCTCGAAAGCTGTTGCTCTCAACATGAAGGAAGTCCCGTTCTTCATTGAAGGTTCAAATCCCGAAACAGAAGAACTGATAATGGAACTTGCCAGATATATTTCCGACAATGTACATCATGCCGACAGCGAATTGAGAGGGAAGCTACACATCGCTGCTGTTTTCGCATGCAATTTCGCCAATCACATGTATACACTGGCTTATGATTTGTTGAAGGAAAACGGTTTGCCCTTCTCCGTATTGGCTCCTCTGATAAATGAAACGGCAAGAAAAATCACGACAACCACACCCGACAAAGCCCAAACCGGCCCTGCCGTCAGAGGCGACAAAGGAATCATGGAGAAGCATATTTCAATGATACATGACCCCTTCAAAAAAGAATTGTACGAAATGATTTCAATGGATATATTTAAACGATATAACAACTGACTTATGAGTGGAATACCCTACGACTTAAACAAGATAAAAGCATTTGCCTTTGACGTGGACGGAGTCTTGTCACCGTCAACCATTCCAATGCATATTTCTGGAGAGCCATTGAGAATGGTCAACATTAAGGACGGCTATGCCATTCAGCTGGCAGTTAAAATGGGATTCCCCATTGCCATTATTACCGGAGGCAATACAGAGGCTGTCCGAAAACGCTTTGAAGGTCTTGGTGTCAAAGACATCTTTTTAGGAGCAAGTGCCAAACTTCCAATTTATGAAAGTTGGTTGAAAAAATATCAACTATGCGATGAGGAAGTCCTTTATATGGGCGATGACATTCCCGACATTGAAATTATGAGAAGAGTTGGCCTTGCCGTGGCCCCGCGTGATGCGGCTGTCGATATTCTTGAAATAGCTCATTACATATCCACATTCGACGGTGGTATGGGATGTGCACGTGAGGTTATCGAGCAGGTCCTGCGTGCCCAAAATAAATGGATGAGCGATAAAAAAGCTTTTGGTTGGTAATTTACATATTGCAATATGTTGGACAATTTAAACAAATACAAAATCATTTTGGCGAGTGCATCTCCTCGCCGCCGTGAATTGCTGTCCGGGTTGGGTATTAAATTCGAAACACACTGCCTTCCAGGTATCGATGAAAGCTACCCCGACACAACTCCGGCAAACGAAGTGGCCGGATATATTTCCCAAAAGAAAGCGGCAGCCTATAAAAAGCTGATTCAACCGGACCAACTTATCATTACGGCAGACACTATCGTCGTTTCTGACAACCGAATATTAGGTAAACCACATTCACGGGAAAATGCGGTTGAAATGCTGCATTTCCTGTCTGGAAAAACCCATCATGTTATTACAGGGGTAACCATTCTGACCATTGACAAACAAAAGACCTTCGCAGTTTCTACGGATGTTAAGTTTGCCGATATTTCTGATGAAGAAGTTAATTATTACATCGACCAGTATCAGCCCATGGATAAAGCCGGAGCCTACGGCATTCAGGAATGGATTGGCTTTATCGCCGTTGAATCCATCAATGGCAGTTATTTTAATGTGATGGGGTTACCCATTCAACGTCTTTACCAGGAGTTAAAACATTGGTAACCGCCCTATTCCAATACTTCAACGACAGCAGTGTATTGGGTATCAGGATATGGCGGAACAAGACATATACCACCCGCAACCAATCGGCCATTTTTAATGACCGATTTTTTTATGGTCCGAATATATTTTTTCGCTTCGTCTGCATTACGATGAAACAGAACGGACATTTTCCCTATTTTACCTTCTTCCAATATTCTATTGCCCAAAACTGAGGCCACCATTCCCATAGTTGTTCGCATGTTAACCTCTATAATAGGCATAATACGCTTTTTCCCATTGTCGTCATACACCATCATGTCGACTCCCAAATCACCCACATATACAGGAGCGATGAAATCCGTAAGACAACGTTCCATCATTATCCTCACCGTACGCAACTCGTCACTGTCAACAAACGCCTCAATTTTCTGTTCGAGTATTTTCTCAGAAGCGACCAATGACGTATCGTATGAAAATTGTGCGTTATTATAAAATACAGAATACCCTTTAAACTTCACAGATTTCCCATCAGAATAGAATTCCATGGCAAAATCTTGAACCTTTTTCAACATTTTCTCACAAACCAAACTGCCCTGTTTCTGTATTATACCCTCACACCACAGTTTCAAACCCGAAATATTTTCACTGTCAGCTCGCACAATCCCCCTGCCGCTACTTGACCATGGCGCTTTCAAAATAGCAATCCCCATACGGTCCACACCCCTTTGGACATCAGCAAATGACGTACAAAGCACAGGGATCGTAGGCAGTACATATCCCGGGTAATTGCGTTGAATCCATTCATGAATGTGTATGACAAGTTTTCGATGAGCCAATTCTCTAATCTTTTCAAAATCGGGTAGTTGCGAATTGGAAATATGAATACGGGCACGTCGCAACTCGTTCCATATAGCGGAACTCCAACCCCAAGGTTTCACAGTTTGTATTTTTTGAGTGTTATTCCAGAGAGATACAGCGGGAATATTTGAAAATGACTGCTGAAGTTCAAACAAAAAGTCCCGGTTGATAATATTATCATCAGCAAACAGGCAATCACCATCCGATGCGATCCACAGTGGGAGCATCTGTAAGTCATTACGGATCTTTCTGGCATTTTTTGGAGCCGTATAATTAACAAGGCCTGACGCTAAGGCCAGGTCGTTTTCCGGATTAAAGATATAAAGAATATCCATTAATTATTTTCCACAAATACTGAGATAAATTCCACCCCGTTCTTTTCGTCAGGCTTGATTTTCACAAAATCCATCTTATATGGGAGCAACACTGTTTCGCATGTACGAATTGTTTCAACATTTCCGACATTGTCTGTCAGTGTAGCATTACCGTCAATACAAATCAAGATAGTAAAGCATCCTTTAGACGATACCTGCATGGTTTTTTCGTCAAACAAGCGATGAAGAGTTGCCGTAAAAATATCACATTTTTTGATAATATGCTCGCCTTGTTTGTCCAGAATCAAATGACTATGATAGTCATCATACATGCCATAATCAATTGAATCTTTTGCCAAATCCGTATGAAGTTCTCTTTTCTTGCCATTTTTGTCTACACGGTCGTAATCATATACCCGATAGGTGATATTGGAAGTCTGCTGGATTTCAACGAGAAAATTTCCTGCACCGATGCTGTGGACACGGCCGGCCGGCAAATAAAAAATATCACCACGTTTCGTATAAAACTTATTCAAAACGTCGACAACTTCATTTTTTCTGATTTTATCCAAAAATTCTTCTTTGCTCACGCTCTGAGAAAAACCGGAATACAAACTGGACTGTTCTTTGGCTTCCAATATGTACCACAATTCTGTTTTTCCCAAACATTGATGTCTCTCCTGAGCTATGACATCGTTCGGATGCACCTGTATTGACAGATCCTTTGCCGCATCTATGAATTTAATCAGCAGCGGGAAAGTCGTACCGAATTCTTTAAAAACTTTTGAGCCAACCACGTCTTCTCCGAATTGTTCCAAAAGTTCCTGAATGGATGCACCTTTGTACACACCATTGCTTATAACGGACACAGAGCCGGGAACTGCTGACAGTTCCCAACTTTCCCCAATGCTATCCGAATTGATTTCAATGCCTTTAAGGTGTTTTATTTTAGTACCACCCCATAGCACAGGACGTAAAATTGGATCAAATTTTAAAGGATATATTTGTAGCATATCTTCATTAATGGAATACAAAATTAGTGCATCAAACCCAAAAAACAAAAAAGATACATAATTTTAATCCATTCTATTTTTATAATCCTGATAAGTAAACTCCCGCAACAACTCAATTTCTCCATTCATACGGCTCAATACGATAGCTGGATGTTGAATACCGTTAAACATGTGAGTCTTTACAGTCGTGTAATGATTCATATCTTCAAAAACCAGCTTATCACCAGGGACCAATGGGTG
>URMA01000024.1 GCA_900548875.1 uncultured Porphyromonadaceae bacterium
CCCCCCTGCCTATGCGCTTGCCACCTATGTGGGTTGGAGCCGCACCTATGCACGTAAGCACGACTGGTGGGATGTAGCGGCCGGTGCAGCTATCGGTGCCGGGTGTTCCTACATATTCACCCGTCCGTTTGCACAAAAACATAATTTGTCGATTGCGCCCGTCAGCGACGGACTGCATTTCGGACTGGCGGCATCGTTTACACTTTAACTTAAAAACAACCAAAGCAATGATAGTATTTAATACAACATTTCATACACATACAGCTTGCGAACAGCTGTTTCTCGACTGGCTTCGTGTCATCTATATTCCGCAGGCGCTTGCCGACGGACGTTTGAGCGAAGCCCGCCTTACGCGTGTGCTGAATGCGGAAGAGAGCGACGGAGTAAACTATTCGCTTCAGTTCCGCGCCGAAAATCTGGACAAGCTTCACAGCTGGTATGAAGAAGTGGGCGACGAACTGGCAGGAATGCTGGCTCACAAGTTCGGGCAGCAGGTGGCAGGATTTTCAACCTTGCTGGAGGAGGTGGAACTGTGATGGCTGAGATGGAGTGGGACCGTATCATCATCGGCATCGACCCGGGAACGAATGTGATGGGCTATGGCATTCTGGGCATTAAGCACAGCAAGCCGGCAGTGATAGCCATGGGTGTGCTGGTGCTGAACAAGTTTGACGACCATTATATGCGCCTGCGGCGAATTTCGGAGCGTGTGACTTCGCTTATCGACCAGTATTTGCCCGATGAAATGGCTATCGAAGCGCCGTTCTTCGGCAAAAACGTGCAGTCGATGCTCAAGCTCGGACGTGCGCAGGGAGTGGCTATGGCTTCGGCTCTGTTGCGCGATATTCCCATCGCCGAATACGCACCGCTGAAAGTGAAGATGGCGATAACCGGCAACGGCGGCGCTTCGAAAGAGCAGGTGGCGGAAATGTTGCGCCGCATACTCAATATTCCCAAAGAAAACATCGACCCTCATCTCGATGCTACCGACGCACTCGGTGTGGCCCTCTGCCATTTCTATGAATCCAGCCGTCCCAAAACCGTCAAGGCTTACAAGTCGTGGAAAGACTTTATCGCCAAGAATCCTGACAAGATTAAAAAATAATTCGTAAATTTAAGCTGCGCAATTTTGCAGGAATTTTTAAAATCTTGTCGTATGAAAAACAACGTGGTGAAATATACCGATGCCGTATTGCTTGCTGTTCAGATAATTCTTTCTGCCATCATCGCCTTTAGCCGTGACGAAATCCCGACACATTGGAATTACCGGGGAGAAATTGACGATAGCGGCAGTTCCTACACGATATTGCTGTTGTCGCTTGTCAATATCCTTTTGTTTGTGCTTTTTAATTGGTTGAAAAAGCATCCTGAACGCTGCAATTTCCCGCGCCCCTTTAAAAACAGGGAAGCCGCTTATGCGGCCATGAAAGCCCTTGTGACGTCTGTCAGTATTTTTATCAACGTCATTTTCCTGTTTATCACCCTTTCCGTCCTGTTGGGTCATATGTATGCTGCAGTATTCAATATCATCATGATTTTGTTTCTTATTGTCATTGTCGGAAGCATTGTTAAAGTGGCCATATCCTGATGAATAAATATTGTTTTGGCCGTTCCAATTCAGTTGTCGGCTGCTTTTTCTTGACAGGAAGTAATGAAAATTATAATAAAATTAGGAAAATTCAGCGGAAAGCCATACCTTTGCACCCGCATTAGGAGAGATGGCAGAGTGGTCGATTGCGGCGGTCTTGAAAACCGTTGAGGGTAACACCTCCGGGGGTTCGAATCCCTCTCTCTCCGCCATAAAAGGTGTAAGTCTTGTAGGAACGAGATTTACACCTTTTTTGTTACCGAATCAATTCAATCGTTTGTGTTTATGTGGGATTGGTATGGTGCAGCTGCCGCTAAGCCTGTTTTGAAATATCTTTGTATAGCTCCATAATGTATTAACTGGTTGGTATGTAGTACTTTTTGCGGTTTGTAAAACTGGCTGTTTATGCGCATGGATGATTGGAAATGCATATTTTTTATAAAAAATGATAGAAAATACGTTTATTTTGTGTAAATTGCGCCCGATTTTTGGATACATTCTTGAGAATTTTTATCGCTTTGTTTGCCATTAATTATTGATGTGTGCCTCATTTTGGGTGCGTTCAATTAAAGACGAAACAATCAATGAAGGAGTCGGAAATACTTGTCCGGCAATTAAATTCAAATGTACCTGATTTTGTAGAACTGGCTGCTGAAATTTTGTCGCAGTCCGTTTTTTATTGTAATAACTGATTGTGGGAGTTGCCTAATGTCTTTAGGACGGGGCGCCTGGCATATAATGGTTTTCAGGGATATTTTCAAGGGTTAACAGTGCTGCATTGGTAAAGACTAATCTATAAAATTTTATGAATAAGACTATTACATTCGTTTCTCTTTGTGCGTTGTGTGCAAGCTCTGTTCTTGCTGCAAGCGCGCCTCAGGTGAAGATCAGGAAAATAGAGCCGACCGGTTCTGCTCAGGAAATGTTTCGTCAGAAGCGTTTCCAGGCCAATATCGTAGCGGAGAATCCCAGTCGGGTTGCAGATGCTGCCGACGGCGCAATATTGTGGGAAGATTTCCAGAAGTTCAGCGAGGGGTCGGAAACCTCTCCGACATCTGACGAAGTCAATAACTCGCAGGGGCTGATACCTTCCCAATATACGCAGATGCCGGGATGGGGGGGAGCCGGTGTCCATCAGTCGGGAGGTAGTGCCTATATCGGTTTTATCCAAAGTCCTTACGGTGAGGATACGGGCTTTATCACAACTCCTCCAGCCGACCTTACAGAAAACAACGGCACATATACGGTCCGTTTCCGTGCGAGATCAGTGTTGAGCGTGGGTGACGAACTGCTTATCAGCAACTTTAATCCGAATTCGTCCACTCCTTATATATCTTCGGCTACGGTTGAAATTACGAATGAGTGGAAGGAATACACGGTGGAAATGAACCAGGGCTCGGCAAGTTCCTGCCTGCAATTCTATACGCTTTACGGCGGATGGATATTCGATGATTTTTCGGTTGTAAGCGAAGGCGTGCCTGCTCCGTCCGAGTTTGAGGTGCTCAGTTACAAAGGAACGGAAATGACTGTGCGCTGGAACGCTGTGGAGGGTGCCCAGTCGTATGTCTACAATATATTTTATCCGAATGAGGGCATAGGTGATGACTTGTATTTTAAGAAGGAAGCCACTACCGACAACAATACGCTGACTGTCACCGGACTTAATCCCGATACCCGCTACTCGATGAACGTGGCGGCAGTTGTCGACGGAACGCAGTCGGCCTATTCGCAAATCTTTGATATCACGCCGCTCCTCGACACGCCTGAAACGCTTCGTCCGACGGATTACGACGGGGAATCGTTCATTGTTTCCTGGAATCCGGTGGAAGGAGCGGAGCTTTATGTGCTCAATGTCTATTCCTATATTGACGGAGGAACCCGCGATGCGGTAGTCGTTCCGTTTATCACAGATGAGCAGGTGACGGGAACTTCGTTCAAGGTAACGGGCATTGACAAGAATACGATTTACTATTTCACTGTTCAGGCCAAAAACGGTAAAGGCGATATTTCCGACACTTCACTCGAAGTTCAGGTCCTGCCTACGCTTGACGCGCCTGTGGCCAAACCGGCTTCTGAAATCACGGGTGACAGTTTCGTGGCAAGTTGGGAACTGGTGGAAAATGCCAATGTGTATGAAGCAACAACGTATAAGGAACATACGGCTTCTGCGGCAGAGACATTCGCCGTGGCCGATGCAAATCTCGATTTGTATGAGTCGAGCGGTTCGCTGTATTATCCGGAAGCCCTTGGTACCGGCCTTTCGTTGCCGCGCGATTCGGGTGCATTCTATTGGTATATCAACCGTGCTGCCTTGATGGACGGCGGTATCGGTCTTGACAATACGTTGGCGGTATTCTATGGTATGGCTTATCTCTATTCGCCGATGTACGACTTTACACCGTTTGGCGGAAAAGCCACGTTTGAAATCACGTTGGCCAGTGCCAATGCCACGAAGGCAGTTGTTGCACTTGCCGAAACCGATGACCAGCTGGTGCTTCAGGAAATTGAATCGGTGGAAGTGCCGGTGACATCTTCGATGACTACACGCCGTGTCGAATTTACGAAAGGTTCCGACAATGCCTGTATCCTTGTGTATGCAAAAGACGGTACATACCTTATGTTCAAGGATCTCAAGCTGACTGTCGATATGCCGGAAGGCAGTAAGATAGAATTCCCTTACGACCAGATGGTGGTGGAGAATGGCAATGCCTGCCGTTTTGAAAAGGTGGAATATGGAAAGAGCGATCGCATCTCCTACAGTGTCGTTGCGGCTAAAGTGACGCAGGAAGCGCAGATTTTGTCAGAACCGTCCAATCGTGTGTACGTGGATTTCAACAGTTCCGTAGAATCACTCGGCGATGCAGTTGTCGCTCCGAAGGCTTATGTGAGCGGAGAAACGCTTTTTGTTGAGAACCCGAATGCGGAAACGGTTGAGGTGTTCGACATGACGGGCGCTTGCGTCTTGAATGACAATACGGGAGCTGCAACGGTGACTGCCATACTTGCTTCGCGCGGAGTTTATCTGGTAAAGGTAGGTAGCCGTGTGATGAAGGTAATGCGATAGAATTTCGCTGCAATTATTTGGAGGCGTTGGACGTAATGCTGACCAATGCCCGTAGAAACTTACGAATCAGACTTTTCATCTTATTAAAAATTTTATATATGAAAAAACGTATCTTTTTGGCAATGTTGTGTGCTGTTTCATTGAGCGGAGTGGCTCAGACACATACACATTATTTCTCTGTTGACAACAACAGAAATCTTAGAACCGTAATGGCGAAGCCAAGCCAAATGCCGGTAAAAGAAGCGCAGAAGCCTGCCGATGCTGTCATTTGGGAAGATTTCTCCAAATTTACAGCAGGTAGCGTCGACGCTCCTGATGCTGCGGATGTGAATGACGCTTCAGCCGTTATTCCTGCCGAGATGACACTCACTCCGGGCTGGACGGGTATGGGTATCAAACAGGCCGGTGGCGTAGCTTATATCGGTACTTACAATGAATACGGTTGGGACGAAACCGGCTATCTGAAAACCTGCCCTGCCGATTTGAGCCAGAACAACGGAACATGTACGGTCAAGTTCCGCGCAAAATCGGCCAATGCCAGCGGCGACGAAGTGGCTATTCGTCTTGCCAATCCGAGCAATTCGTATCTTGATGAACAACGTGTCAAACTGACCAACGAATGGCAGGACTATGAAGTGAAGCTCAGCAATGGTACTGCTGACGCATTTGTTCATTTCTTCTCTGTCTGGTATGAATGGTATGTTGACGACATTGCAGTCATCACTCAAGGTATTCCTGCTCCGGAAAACCTGCATGTAACGAGCTATAAGGGCTATGAATCCACTTTTGCGTGGGATGCTACTGAAGAAGCTGAGAAATACAAGGTGCAGGTATATTATTGGAACACGAGCAAAAAGGATTACACTTATGTGGTCGATGGTGTCGAAACTGCAGAAACAAGCTACAGAGTGACCGGCCTTGACATGGATGAAACTTATTTCTTTAAGGTGGCAGCCGTGCAGGGAACCAACGTGTCGGCTTATTCCAGCAGTCTGACTCTTGCTCCGGTACTCGCCGCTCCAACTCCAATCACGCCGACAGACTACGACGGAGATTCATTTACCGCTGCATGGGAACCGTATGAAGATGCCGATTACTATGTGCTGAATGTATATTGCTATCAGCAGGATTCTACACTTCCGTTGCCGATTCCGTTTATCGTGGATCAGAAAGTGGAAGGCACATCCTACTTCGTTGAAAATCTTCCGCCAAACTATATTTTCTACTTTACGGTTTACGTAGTGAGAAACGACGGCGAGATTTCTCAAAAATCAAATGAAGTGCCGGCACTTCCAGTGCTTTCTACACCGGTAGCAGGCGAGGCAACAAATGTTACTTCCAATTCGTTTGTAGCCAATTGGACTCCAGTTCCAACGGCCAATACTTATCAAGTGAACGTATATCGCGAACATACGGCTACAGCCGACGAAGTGTATGAATTGGCAAATACCGACTGCGATGTATATTCTTCAAGCGCAACTCTTGAAAAGCCTGAAATCCTTTCCGGTGGCTTCATCTTCGGCTCTCAGTCGGGTGCGTTCGACTGGTATATCTCCATGGCTGCGGCTATCGACGGCGGTATCGGTCTGGACAACAGCTATGCCTTCCTTTTGGGTTCAGCCTACATGTATTCTCCGCTTTACGACCTTACTCCGTTTGACGGCAAGGCCGACTTCAGCATCACATTGGGCAGCCCGGATGCAACCAAGGCTGTAGTGGCTTTGGCTACAGAAGGCGAAGACGGATATTTGGATGAAATCGAATCCTATGAAGTTGACGTTACACCGACGATGACCAACCACGTGTTCAACTTCACGAAAGGAAACAACAGCTGCTGTATCCTGGTTTATGCCCTCGACGGAATGTCGCTTATCTTTGACGATTTCAATCTGTCAGTCAACATGCAGAAGGACAGCAAGATCGAACACATGATTGATATGGCATTGCTGGAAGACGCTTCAGCAAGCAGCGTACGCTTCGACGGTATCGACTTCAGAAACGACCGTATTTCCTATGATGTGCTTGCCGCTATTGTCGACGCATCTTTGGACGATCCGATTGTCAGCGACTATTCAAATCGTGTATATGTAAACGCTATCGGTGCTGTGGAAGGTGTAGACGAGGCCAAGGCTAAGGTTTATATGGAAGGCGCTACTCTTTGCGTGGAAAATCCGGCAGGTGACGACGTGGAAGTCTACAACATGGCGGGCGTGAAAGTATTCTCCGACAACTCCGGCGATGCAGTCGTTAAGACTCAGCTTGACGTGCGTGGCGTATATGTTGTGAAAGTAGGCGGCGAAGCCGTGAAAGTAATGCGCTAATCGTTCGGAATTAGTTCCGTAGTTGCCCCTCTGGGCAATGAATGTCATAAGGCGGCATCCAACAGTTTGACTTGTTGCGATGCCGCCTTTCTTGTGTCCTTCCCGCAGGAATTATTCTGTGATGGTCAGTTTTTTGCGATAGTCAGTTTGGCGAGATAGTCGTAGTGTTCACCTTGGGTGATGAGTTCAGCTTTGAAGCCGTTTTGCGAGGCGTAGTAGGCGAGTGTGTCGAAATCGACATATAGCCATTTGAATTCCGGCCCCTTGATGTTGCGGTATTTCATGCTGTAGACAAGTTCGCCGTAATAGTCGCCGTTGAGGTCGATGATCATGCTGCCGTCTTCGTCCTCAAAAACGTAGCGGATGTCGCTCGAATCCATGAAGATAGCGCCCCCGTCGTTGAGCAACTGTTTCATGCGGGCGAAAAAGGTTTCCATATTTTTCAGGCTGCCGATAATTCCGGCGCCGTTCATCAGCATGAGAATGGTGTCGTATTTGCCTTGAAACGCCGGCGAGAAGAGGTCGGCCGTCTTGGCGTTCACTCCCCGGGCTTTCATCACCTCGACCGACAGTTCGGAAATGTCGATGGCTTCTACGTCTTTCCCCATTTCCGCAAGTGCCAGCGCATGGCATCCGCTTCCGGCCCCCACGTCGAGAATCTTGCCAGTGGCCATCCGCAGGGCATCCTGCTCGACGGCCGGCATTTCGTCGAACGTACGGAAAAGAGTGGCTACGGGTATTTCGTCTTCGTCGAAATCGGGTGAGAATACGCGCAGTTTTGCCGCTTTTCCTGTCTTGTAATAGTCCGTAATGGCTGTTCCCATCGGATCGTGGGCAGTTGTCAGTAATTTGCTCATGCTCGTTATATTTGTTGTTTGGTAAAACAAAAGTAGTGAAAGGAAAGCGCTTCGGCAAGTGAGTGTAAAGATTTCTGTATGGATGATGCTGCGGAATATGTTGGTGACCTTCGTCAGGCAGAGATAATAGCCAATATGTAATAAATGTAATATTGGGTGAAATTTTGTAAAAATACGTGTAATAAATGCGAAAAACATTACCTTTGCAGGCGAAAATAAGGAAAGATGCCGGAGTGGCCGATCGGGACGGTCTCGAAAACCGTTGTACGGGTAACCGTACCGAGGGTTCGAATCCCTCTCTTTCCGCAGAAAACATTTATGCCGCATCTTCGGATAGCGGCTTTTTTATGCCGTTCTGAAAGTTGCTTATTTTATAATTATCATTAATTTTGCGGAGTGATGACGGGACGTGTGTAGTCGTTTCTGTGTCGCATGAAATTAACCTTTTAAAACCGATATGAAAAAATACATTTTTCTTGTTATGATGGCTGTGTCCGTGATGTTCTGTGCTGCGGGCGCCGGAAAATCCGGAAAACTTTCCGACGAAACTCTCCGCCGTTATGCCGCCCAGATGTTGATGGTGGGCTTTAAGGGCGACAGTATTGATGAAAACAGCGATGCCGTGCGCTATGTGCGCGACCTGCACGTTGGCGGTATCATTCTTTTTGATGTGGACTTGACAGGCTCAGCCACTATCGGTTCCCGAAACATTACTTCGAAAGAACAGCTTGCAAAACTCACTTCCGACCTTCGTCGGTATGCCGGTTATGATTTGCTGATTGCAGTTGACCAGGAAGGCGGTCTCGTATGTCGCTTGAAAGAACAGTATGGTTTTCAGCCTACGGTCAGCGCCGAATATTTGGGCGAAGTGAACAATCGCGACACTACGTATATGTACGGCGAACGCATTGCCAGGGAAATGGCTGAAGTGGGGCTGAATGTCAATCTTGCCCCTCTGCTCGATGTGAATGTCAATAAGGATTGTCCGGTTATTGGCAAGCTCCATCGCAGTTTCTCGTCGGATGTGCAGGTGGTGACCGACAATGCCGGATGGTTTATCGACGCACACCATGCCCATGGGGTACTTTGCTCCGTAAAGCATTTCCCCGGTCACGGCAGTGCCACCGCCGATTCCCATTATGGGTTAACTGATGTATCCGATACTTGGAAAGAAGAAGAGCTCGAACCTTTTCGTCGGCTGATAAAGGCCGATAAGGTGGATATGATAATGACAGCGCATATCTTCAACCGTCAGCTTGACGAGAACCTCCCTGCCACGCTGTCGAAGGACATTATTCAAGGTGTGCTTCGTGACAAGTTGGGCTTCAACGGAGTCGTGATGACCGACGATATGTATATGCAGGGCATTATCGACCATTATTCCATCAAGGATGCCGTGGTGCTCGCTATCAATGCCGGAGCCGATATCCTGGTGATGGGTAACAACATTTCCACCGGTTTCGAACCCGACCGTCCGTTCCATATCGTTGACATGATTGTGGAGGCGGTGAAGGACGGAAAAATCAGCGAACAGCGTCTGATAGAGTCGCACAATCGCATAGAGAAACTGCTGAAGCGGTTGAAATGAGGAAAGGAATACTACCGAATATATACGACTTTTTAGCTGAATGAAGCGTTGAAAAAGTATGGAAATTTCTGCTGCTATAGTTCTAGAGCATTGTCTTTCAATAAAAAGTCGTATATACTAATGGTCGTAATTCCATATTCGTCTCTGGTCACAGGGGTTTCCTCACCGAGGATAATCATCTTCTTAAAAGAATCATCCACTTTGAGCAATGAAGCACGTTCTTGTTTGATTTTCTCGTCCGATTCCATGCGATAAGCCGATTGAATATAGTAACGTTTGCTTCCAAGGTTGCAGATGAAGTCCACTTCCAATTGAGAGCGTTGCTGCTTGCCTTCCTTGTTTATTGTTATGACCGGTACAACTCCAACGTCAACATTAAAGCCTCGTATCCTCAATTCATTATAGATCAGATTCTCCATTAGATGTGTTTTTTCCATTTGACGGAAGTTGATACGTGCATTTCGTAACCCTAAATCCATGAAATAATACTTAAATGGCGTATTGATATACCGTTTGCCTTTGATGTCATAGCGGGTTGACTGCTCAATTAGAAAAGAATCACACAGGTGGTCAATGTAGTCTTTAATTGTGTCTTGTGTTATGGCTGATTTCTTTTCACTTTTGAACGTATTGGCCAGTTTGTTCGGATTGGTCAGTGCTCCAATCCCCGAAGCCAAAATGTTGATAAGCTCCTCCAGATCTTGGTCTTTACGAATGTTATACCTGTCTTTGATGTCTTTGATGTATGTTTTTTCAAACAGGTTTTTCAGAAAACGAACTTTCAGATCTTCTGTTTCATACGACAGTATTTGAGGTAGTCCGCCATATAGCATATATTCATTAAGACCGGCTTGAGGTGTACCGGTATATGCTGACATGTATTCGTTGAAACTCAAGGGAAACATCTTTACTTCGAAACCTCTTCCTCGAAATTCCGTTGCGATATCCTTCGACAGGAATTTAGCATTGCTTCCAGTTACATATACATCTGTATTCCGCATTTTCAGGAAGCCGTTAAGAACATCTTTGAAGTCGTCAAGCATCTGTACCTCGTCTATCAAGATGTAGTACAAGTTGTTGTCAACAATTCTGCTTTCTACGTATGTGTATAAGTTTTCGGGGTTTCTCATTGCCCTATTCTTATAGTCTTCCAGGTCTATCTTTATTATGTGATCAGAAGATACTCCACTGTTTTCGAGGTATGATGTGAACAGTTCAAACAGCAAAAACGATTTTCCGCATCTTCGCATTCCTGTTATCACCTTTATCATCCCATTATTCTGGATGGAAATGAGTTCGTTCAGATACCTTTTTCTTTCAATGTTTTTCATCGTTAGTCGAAATTTGTGTCACTAAATGACATGTTTGTCGATTGCAAAGATAGGATTTTTTTCTATATCCAATTTATGTTATTCGAAAAATATGTCATTTAGTGATATGTTTTTCGATTATTTCAACAGGTGAATATATTCGCCGTAGCCTTCTTCCTGCATGCGGCTTTTGGGGATGAAGCGCAGGGAAGCACTGTTGATGCAGTAGCGCAGGCCGCCGAGCGATTCCGGTCCGTCGTCGAATACGTGGCCGAGGTGGGCGTCGCCTGTCGTGCTTCTCACTTCGGTGCGTACCATGCCGTGCGATGTGTCGGTCAGTTCCGTCACGAGCGTATCGCTGATAGGTTTCGAGAAGGATGGCCATCCGCAACCCGAATCGAACTTGTCGGTGGAGAGGAACAACGGCTCGCCGGTGGTGATGTCCACATAGATTCCTTCTTCGTGGTTGTCCCAGTATTCGTTGGCAAACGGGCGTTCCGTAGCGTTGCGCTGTGTCACGTTGTACTGCAGCTCCGTCAGCTGCGAGCGCAAGGTCGCTTCATCGGGACGCGAGTAGGTGCGTTTTTTGTTCGCATTGCGTGCCATGTCGAACAGCTTCGGGTTAATGTGGCAATAGCCGGTAGGATTGTTGTCGAGGTAATCCTGGTGGTAGTCCTCCGCTTCATAGAAATTCTTCAGCGGCAGGTTTTCCACTTCAAGCTGTTGGCTGTAGCTTCGCTGCAATTCTCCGAACTTTTCGGCAATGAGAGCACTGTCCGCCGCTTCCGTGTAGTAGATGCCCGTGCGGTATTGCGTTCCCACATCATTTCCTTGTTGGTTGAGGCTTGTCGGGTCAATGGTCTGGAAATAAAGGTCAATAAGCAGAGCGAGGTCCACCTCCTTCGGGTCGTATTCCACGCGTACCGTTTCCGCTGCATCTGTCCGGCCGGTGCAAACATCCTTGTAGGTCGGGTTGGCTACACGGCTGTTGGCATAGCCCACGGCCGTCGACTTCACGCCGCGGATTTGCTTCATGAAGTGTTCCGTACCCCAAAAGCATCCTCCGGCAAAATAAATTTCTTTTGTGTTCATATTGTTTTCATTTTTTGTTGTCAATCGTTGTGCGATAACTGCGCCGCTCACGGCAAGCAGCACCACCGCAATCAGGATTGTTTTCTTCATAGTTGTCATATATATAAAGTTGGATAAAACCGGTTTTTGAAATAAATTTTAATATAAAAACAACGTGTACGGATTCGATTATGTTCATTGTAGATAAAAGTTTGCTTGTTTTGTTATTTTTTGTAGTTTTGTAATGATAATACCTCAAAAATCCGTGTCAAAAGTAAATGGAAGAGCTGCAGCACATAGAAATCTTCAATGATGTATTTGCCCATCGTGAGCGGTTTGTTCGCTTTGCGTTCAGCTACTTACAGGATTTGTCGGCTGCTGAAGATTTGGTGATGGATTCATTTGTTTATTATTGGGAAAATCGTCAGAGGTTGGATTGCAAGGGTAATGTTCCGGCTTACATATTGACCGTTGTCAAGCACAAGTGCCTCGATTATTTGCGGATGCAAAAAATACATCAGAATGTTTATTTGCAACTGCAGGATGATGCCCGTTGGGAACTTGACATGAATATCGCTTCGCTTGAAGCATTTGAACCGTATCGTGTGTTGGCCGTCGACATTCAGGCGGAAGTGCGCAGGGCTTATGGCAAGTTGCCGAAGCAAACCCGAAAAATTTTTGAGATGAACCGTGTACATCAGATGAGTTATGGTGAAATTGCAGAGGAAACACGATTGTCTGTGAAGACGGTCGAATACCACATTTCGAAAGCGCTTCAGCATTTGCGGAGAGAACTGAAGGATTTGTTGCCGTTTGTAATACTATTTTTAAATTAACTTATTTTAATAATTAAATCTATTTTTTTGTTTAGGGTATAGTCCGTGTTCTTCGCTATATAAGAAAACCTGAAGCGAACATGGATAAAGCTACGTTGTATAAATATTTCTCTCATGAGGCTACCGATGATGTTCGTCGGCAAGTCAGAGAATGGGTGGAGTCTTCGCCTGAAAATATGCAGGAATATATGGCAGAGCGGGCGTTTTATGACTCTGTAACTTTGTTGGCAGACCCGAAACTGCCAGCCGTTCGCCGATTCTCCTTCAAGCGAATGTTGACAGCAGCATCGAAGATTGCGGCTGTTGCTGTTGTCACATTGTTGCTGTCGTATGTTGTCCGTACCTATTTGTTCCCGCCACAGATACCGATGCAGGAATTGTATGTGCCGGTGGGGAAACAGTTGAACCTTACACTTGCCGATGGAACGAATGTATGGCTCAATTCAGGAACGCGCTTGAAATATCCGGCTATTTTTTCCGGGAAGGAACGTCGGGTAGAAATTGATGGAGAAGGGTATTTTAAAGTGCAGAAAGATGTGGACTGTCCGTTCCGGGTTCAGACCGACGGTGGTGTGGTGGAAGTGCTTGGCACGACGTTCAACGTGGAGGCTTATTCTTCCGAGCACAATTTCCGAACATCGTTGCTCGAAGGTTCCGTGAAGATTACCGACAACCATAATGGTGAATACCTGTTGTCGCCCAACCAGATGGCCGAAATGCAGGCTGACGGTTCGATGAAGATTTCAGCAATTCCCGACTATGATGCGTTTCGTTGGACAGAAGGCATTATCAGCTTGAAAAATGACAGCTTTGAGTCAATCATGAAGAAGTTTGAAAAGTATTACGGCGTGACTATTAAAATTGAGTGTGACAATTTTGCCGGAGTGAGCTATTCGGGTAAATTCTATCATTCGGATGGTCTGCAGTATGCTTTAAAAGTGCTTCAGCGTGACATTGACTTTACTTACGTAAGCGAGCAAGACAACCATATTATTTACATTAAATAACCCCATTTGCCTATGAAACAAACCTGACAGAAGAAAACCAAGAAAACCTAAAGAAAAAACAGGGGCCGACTCGTTTGGCCACAAATCGGTCCCTTTGATTTAACACCTTGAACTAATTCGTATTAAATCTAAAACAAACACAAAGATATGAATAAAACTATTGAGGAAAATTTAATACCTCCATTAAAATCTATTAACCATTTATTAAAGATTATGAATTGTTTGCTGTTAATGGTGATATGCAGTGTAGTGAATGTGTATGCCGATAATAGCAAAGTGAAATCAGAAAACGTGACATTGTCCGTTCGTTCGGAGTCTGTACAGACAGTTTTGAACGAAATTGAGCGACAGACTGGCTATTTGTTCATGATTAATTCCAATGTAGACACAAAACGCGTTGTCAGTCTGAACGTAACAAAGAAACCGGTGCGCGAAGTGTTGAACCAGCTTTTCCGCAAGACTGGTGTCCATTATGCATTTGAAGGCCGTCATATTATTTTGTCGACTAATGCATCCATGAAAGACGACAAACCGTCGGCAGCGCTTTCTTCGCAAAACCGCAGCGTAAAAGGACGTATTCTTGACGAAGACGGACAGCCGTTGATTGGTGCCAACGTACGTATTAAAGGCACGGATGTCGGTGTGATAACTGACATTGACGGTAATTATACATTGTCCAGCCGTAGTTTAAACAACAATTCCGTGATAGAAGTATCCTATGTGGGAATGAAAACATCTACGGCGAAGGTGGGCGATCGTACCAAAGTGGATCTGGTTTTGTCGTCCGATTCCGAAGTGCTGGATGAGGTTGTAGTAGTCGGCTATGGTACTCAAAAGAAAATCAACCTGACGGGAGCCGTAAGTACTGTTGATGTGTCCAAACAGTTGGAAGCACGTCCTATTACTGATGTGGCTCGTGGTTTGCAGGGTTCTGTTCCAGGTTTGACTGTCCGTACTTCAACCGGCGAGATGGGAACAGATCCGAGCATTAAGATTCGTGGTATAATTGGCTCAACAAACGGATCTTCTGCTCCACTTATTCTTGTGGACAACGTAGAATGCAACAGCTTGCAGAATATCAATCCGGAGGATGTTGAGAGTATTTCCGTATTGAAGGACGCCGCATCTGCATCTATCTATGGTGTAAAGGCTGCATTTGGTGTTGTTCTTGTTACCACTAAAAAAGCTAAAAAGGGAGAGAAATTTTCTGTAAACTATTCAAACAACTTCTCCTGGAAGCGTGCAACGGTCAATCCGGAAATTGTGGAAACGTGGGAAGGTGCTGAAATGTCGTGGGCTGCCGGTTTACGTTCCAATCCGAACTTGTCGGAACAGACCAACTCCTGCTATTTGAGCTGGAACCTTGAATCTATTGAGCGTATGAAGGAATGGGAACGTGTTTACGGTGGAATGAACTTGAGTCCGGAAATGGTGCTGGGGCGTGACTTTGACATTATCGACGGCAAGATGTATTTCTACCGCAGTTTTGACGCTCCGGGGGAATTTATCAAGAAAAATTCATTCCAACAGACGCACAATCTTTCGCTTTCAGGTTCTTCCGGTAATACTGCCTACAATCTGAGTCTGGGCTATTTGGGTTCTGAAGGTATTATAAAAGTAAACACGGATCAGTACGACCGTTTCAATGTATCGTTTGGAACTAATACAACATTGAACAAGTATGTTGACGTGCGTTCAAAATTGCTGTATACGCGTTATGAATACGACACGCCATATAATTTCGGACCGTCGTCAAGTTACGACGAATGGTACTATCTTTACCGTTGGCCGAAGATGATGCCTTACGGTACATATCAGGGAATTCCTTTCCATAACGTGGTGACTGAAATTCAGCAGGCTAATATGAACAAGAAGACCAACAACTATATGCGCGTGTCGTTGGGTTCTACTGTCCATATTCTTCCGGGGTTCGATTTTGAAGCCGACTATACGTTTACGCATGTCAGTCGCTATACACAGACAAACGGCGGAAAGGTTAGCGGTTGGAACTTTTGGGGTGGTTCAGGTTTGAAGAATGAAGTGTGGACTGCGGCAACCCATGACAAGGCCGTGAAAGCTTCCGACAACAGCGATTTCCATGTGTTGAATGCTTTGTTCCGTTATAACAAGGAATTTGGAAAGCATTCGCTTGGTGCAATTGCCGGTACTAACGTTGAGGTTTATCAGAACTATGGCAATACATCAGAACGCCGCGAACTGATTTTGAACGACCATCCGGAACTTCCGTTGGCAAACGGCGACCAGTTTGCCTCTTCTTACCATTCACATGAAGCCCGTTTGGGATATTTTGCACGTATCAACTATACGTTCATGGACCGTTATCTGTTGGAAGTAAACGGACGTCTTGACGGTTCTTCCAGCTTCCCGAGCGATCAGCTTTGGGGTTTCTTCCCTTCAGCATCTGCCGGTTGGATTATGTCGGAAGAAAACTTCATGCAAGGTTTGAAACCTTATCTCAGCACATTGAAATTCCGCGGTTCTTGGGGACAGATCGGTAACCAGGATGTGGGTACCAACATGTTCCGCCCGATTCTTTCTCCGACTACCACTACATGGATTGTCGGCACTACCGGCGAACGTTCGTTCGGTCTTCCGCGTGCCATTTCCGACGGATTTACATGGGAAACCATCACAACTGCCGACTTCGGTGTTGATACACGTTTCTTCGACGGCCGTTTGGGCGTTTCGTTCGACTGGTTCCAACGTCGTAACACAGATATGATTACCAGCGGAGAAAAACTTCCTGCTACATTCGGTCAGGATCCTCCAATGCGCAATTTCGGTGAATTGACAACTAAGGGTTGGGAACTTTCTGTTGATTTCCGCCACCGTTTCCACAACGGACTTGGAATGTCGGTAACTGCATACGTATCCGATGCCAAGACAAAATATACGAAGATTAATTCCAACTCTCGTGCCATCAGCGGTATTTATGAAGGTAAGGAATATGGTGAAATCTGGGGTTTTGAAACAGACCGTTTCTTCACTGCCGATGACTTTGAAACAGCTCCCGACGGTAAGCTCGTGCTGAAAGAAGGTATTCCTTCTCAGAGCTATTATGAAACAAACGGCTGGTTCTTCTATGGCCCTGGTGATATCAAGTACAAGGACCTTGACGGAGACGGCAAAATTACTCCGGGTGACAACACTGTAGAAAATCCGGGTGACCAGAAACGCATCGGTAACTCTACTCCGCGTTATGAATATGGTGCACGTCTTGATATGGACTGGCAAGGTTTTGACCTGGGCATCTTCATTCAGGGTGTCGGCAAACGCGAACTTTGGGGTAACGGCTCTATCGTAATTCCGGGCTTCAACTACATGGAAGCATGGTATACTCACCAACTCGACTACTGGACTCCGGAAAATCAGGATGCCTTCTATCCTGCTATCAGTAATACAGGACAATCAAACAAGACACAGAACTTCCTCCCGCAGACAAAATATTTGCTCAACATGGCATATTGCCGCGTGAAGAACATCACATTGGGTTATTCATTCCCGGAAAAATGGATGCGCAAGGCAAAACTCAGCAAATTGCGTCTGTACGTTTCATTGGAAAACCTGTTTGAATTTGACCACCTCGGAGATATTCCTATCGACCCGGAAACTCAGACAACAACCGGTGACGGTGGATATATCGGCCGTTCGTATCCTTATTCCCGCAGTACTTCTTTCGGTATGCAGCTAACCTTCTAAATTTGAATGTTATGAAAAAATATAGTTTATATATCTCTCTTTTGATGCTATTGTTTGCCGTGTCTTCCTGTCAGGATTTTCTGGACCGTCCTCCTTATGACTCGATTCCTGATACGGAGTACTGGCAGAATGAAGAACATATCCGCACTTATGCCTACGGCTTTTATCCGTCGTTCTTTGTCGGCTATGGCACATCTGGCTTGATTAGCGGCAGCTTGTTCGGTAATGGTGATACGTTCAACGACGATATTGCCTGGAACGTGCAAAGCGAATTTACACCTATCCGTGTTCCGGATTCCGACGGTGGCTGGAGTTTCGGTATTGTGCGCAAGGCCAATTATATGCTGGAAATGACGGCACAGGTGCCGGGCTTGACTGAAGAGGCCATGAACCATTGGATTGGCATAGGACGTTTCTTCCGTGGTATGGAATATGCCAACCTCGTGTTTGCTTATGGCGATGTGCCCTGGTATGACAAGCGTTTGGAAACAAGCAACCGCGACGAAATGTTTAAGGACCGTGATCCGCGTTCTACGGTAGTCGGCCATATCATTGAGGATTTTGAGTTTGCATTGAAAAATGTCCGTACGGAAGATGGCGAGCTAAATATTAACCGTTATGTTGTAGCGGCTATGGTTTCGCGATTAATGCTTCGTGAGGGTACTTTCCAGAAATACCATAATCTTGACCAGGATCTTGCCGTACGTTGTTTGCAATTGTCGCGTGATGCTTCTTTGGAAGTGATGAATTCTCATAAATACTCAGTTTCCGACAATTACAATGCATTGTTTTCTTCCGATGATTTGATGTCAAATTCAGAAGTGATTTTCTATCGCAAATATTTGAGCGGAATTCTCACGCACTGTACGTTGACCTATAACAATGCTGAAGCTCAGACAGGTGCAAGCCGTGCTCTGATGGAAGCTTATCTGACATCCGACGGTTTGCCTGTACATATGGACGATTCTTGGGCTCCGAAAACTGCTGATGAATTCTTTGCCAACCGTGACCCTCGTCTGACGGCTACTTTCCGCACAAAATTCTATATCCGTGGAGAGGATTGTACACCGTTCAA
The DNA here is from genome assembly GCA_900548875.1 of uncultured Porphyromonadaceae bacterium. Classification (GTDB taxonomy): domain Bacteria; phylum Bacteroidota; class Bacteroidia; order Bacteroidales; family Muribaculaceae; genus Limisoma. The sequence continues at coordinate 18,438 of URMA01000024.1, forward strand.
TTATTCCACATCAGGCTATTCGATGTGCAAGTTTATGGATGATTCTCAAGCCAATAGTGAAGATCTGAAATTCAGAGGTCAGAACAATGAAACCGACTGTCCGTTGCTTCGCCTGGGTGAGGTGCTTGTCAATTATGCTGAAGCACGCTATGAATTGGGCGAGCTGAATCAGGAAGATTTGGACAATTCCATTAACCTGCTACGCAGTCGTAAGGGTATGAGCATTCCAAAATTGGAAATTGTTGGTAACGAACCGGCTGTCAACGGTGTGGTCTACGACGATCCGAAACGTGATAAGGATGTTCCAAGTCTGTTGTGGGAAATTCGTCGCGAACGTCGTGTGGAAATGTGTTTCGAAGGTTTGCGCTATAGCGACTTGAAACGCTGGAAAAAGTTGGATTACATGTGTAACGAAACGAATCCGGATATCCGCTACGGTGCATATATCCGCTATTCGGATTATCCGAAGGCCAACAAGACGGAAGTCTATATTGACGGCGGTGCTGATGAAGGCTTTATCCTTTGCAATCGTGGAACAGCCCGCAAGGCACCGACTGACAAGAATTATGTAAAGCCTGTTCCTAAGGACCAGATTCAGCTCTATAAGGACAATGGCTATACATTGACGCAGACAAAGGAATGGCAGAATGAAGAATAGTTTTGATTTTAAAGAAAATAGCAATGAAGAATTATATAATGATGAGCTTGTGTCTGCTTTGCGCAATGCTCTTTACCACTTCTTGTAAGGAAGAACCTTATGTGGAAAATCCTTCGGGTGAAGTGTTTATCTATCGACTGAATGTGGTAAACGGTGGGCTGACCGGAGCCGAAACTTATGAAGGAACATTGGATGAGGCTACCAAGACTATTGCCTTCACCATTCCGGCCGAGTCCGACATTGAAGCTCTCAAGTTCAGCGGGAAACTGTCGTTAGGCGCCAAGTTGGACAAGGAATCTTATGATTTGTCGTCAGGTTCAGCCGAGATACGTGTGCTGAATGGAGAGAATGTAGGCGTATATAATGTGACGGTAGCCTTAAACGCACCGACACAGACTCCTCTTTTGCAGAAATTGTTGGTGAAGAATGCTGATGGTCAGGTGAAAGAAGCCTATATCAGTGAACTCGACAAGACTGTTTATTTGGGATGTGAAGGAAGTGCTTCTGTTGAAATTACTGAAGTTTCTTGTTTGCCGAAACGCACTACTGTCACCCTGTCGGAAGGCAGTAACAATGTTATAAGTGCCGAAAATCCGGGGAAAGTGTTGATGGACTTTATGGGACTTACGAATGAATACCGTCTGTCGTTTGAGGGTGAGCCGGTGTTCGGCGCCGACTTCAAATTGGGTCAGACTTACGATTTCAGTAAGAACCCGATGGGTGCAGACTGCTATCCTGATTTTGCTGCCGAAAATACTCGTAGTGCTGATTTTGACGGCGAAACGATGCTTATCGTTTCACGCGAAGGCGGAACATTCCCGAAAGTGCTGAAGTTTGCTGACATCAAGGCTGGCAGTCCGAACGAAAAGGTTTTGAACATCAATGGTATAGCTGGCGGAACTTATATAATCAGTGCCGGACGTTTGAGTCATAAGCATATTTACATCTGTAACCTCACAACCGGGGTGAATGCCGGTGACGCCGCACTCAAAGTATATCATTGGGCGAATGAAGACGCCGTACCGGAAGTAGTGCTTGAATTTACGGGAGAAGCTACCAATGCTTCCGTAACGGGTGGACGTTTCGGTGACAATATGTCGGTTAATCTTGATGAGAATGGTAATGGTACGATGTTCTTTATCACTCAGGACGGAACACAGATGCTTCGTTTCGACGTTCAGGCATTTACCACTATCAGTAATCCAACATTCATAACTCCGGGAACATCGACTCCGTATTACGCTTCTGTAAATCAGGTTGTAGGCAGCGATAATGAATACGTGCTTACAAGTACACAGGCTCCGTTGATGTTGATTGACCGTGACGGTAATGAACTGTTCAAGCTGGATGCTGGTGCTATCCCGACACAGGGAACGGATGCACGAATCATTACTTATGATTCGGAGCGCTATCTGATTATGACTACCGGAAGAAACGGTTCGTGGACAAGCGATCCGGCTCAGGTGTTCTATGTATACGACTTGTCGGCAGGTGCCAACACCGTTTTGGCTTTGTCTAACTTTGCTGCCAGCGAGCGTATTCCGCTGTTCTCCTTCTCGCTTGACGGTGCCAACTGTTCTGCTCCGGCTGCCAATACGGGTTGGGGTATCGGCGAAGACGGCATGTTGAGAATAATGACGGCAGCCGCTCGTTCAGGTTTCGCTGTGTTTGAATTCCCTGAAAAACAGTAATATAATACCATTTGTAGGTTTAACCATTGGTAGGGGGCGGTTGTAGAAAACCGCTCCCCGCCTTAAAATCCATTTACTATGAGAAAAATAATATTGGCCTTAGTGTCTGTTTTTATGGCCTTTCCGGCAATCTGCCAGAATGTGGAAGTTGGAACAATGAAGAAAATCGAAACGGGTAGTCCGGCCTATTATCCGGTATTGTTGGATGACGGCAAAGTGCTGACTACTTCTGCCGATTATACCGGATTGGTGTTGACTGATTTGCAGAACGGAAAAAGCCATGTGCTTTCAGCTGCATCCGGTGCCGGTTACAATGTGCGTGTTTCGGCTGATAAAAAAAATGTGATTTATCAGGAATGTTCCTATTCTACCGGCAGGCGGATGGTGGGCTATTCTTCTTATGCGCTTGAAGATGGCGCATCCCGACGGTTACAGGTTCCGCAACGTAGCCGTTCGGTAGACTTTGATGGTGTGTATGCCGTTTCCGAGGATTTGAAGATTTCTGTTTATCGGAATGGACAAAAAACAGTGCTTGCTCCGAATGGGGAGCATCGCCGCTATATATGGCCGTCAGTATCTCCCGACGGTAAGAAACTTCTTTATACGGTTTCGGGCGTTGGTACGTATGTTTGCAATATTGATGGTTCGTCGCCTGTTTCCTTGGGCATCCTGCGTGCACCCAAATGGGTAAACAACAGTTGGGTGGTAGGTATGGAAAATACGACAACAGAAGAAATGTCGGTTTCTGCGGTGGTAATGTCGAAAATCGACGGTTCCTGCCGTCAGACGTTGACTCCATCGTCGATTGTTGCCATGTATCCGTCGGCTACAGAACATTGTGTAGCCTTTTCTACCGACAAGGGTGAAGTTTATTGTATGGAAATCAATATTAACGAATAAATCTGACGACTATGAAGAATTATATATTACCGTTTGTAGGATTGGCGATGTTTGCCGGTTCAGTGTCGGCTTCTGATTTGACAGGAGTGAAAATTTATATAAACCCAGGACACGGTGGGTATAACATGACGGCTGAGAAAAATGACCGTAATGTTCCGACTATACCGTTTGAACCTCTTGACCAAAACGGATTCTGGGAATCGTCGTGCAACTTGGTGAAAGGACTGGAACTGGAACGTCTGCTGACGGGGTCGGGTGCGTCTGTCATGATGTCTCGTACTCAAAACCGTGATGAGGACGACAAAGATTTGAGTGAAATAGCAGAGGAGGCAAATGCTTACGGTAGCGATGTGTTCATTTCTGTTCACAGCAACGCTTTGGGTTCGAACAACGGAACGAACTATCTGTTGTGTCTGTATAAGGGAATCGAAAACGGAGCATTGAATGAGCCGGCCAAACCAATTGACAAACAATTGGCTGCAGAGGCGTGGCCTTATCTGTATGACAACAATCTGACTGTATGGACTGGTAGTTATACGCCGGAAAATCCATTGATTCGTGACGATTACCATTTCCTTGGCTATTATTTGGGTGTGATGCGTCCGCTGACAGTGCCCGGATTCCTTGTGGAAGGTTCGTTTCACGACTATGAGCCGGAAACCCACCGTTTGCTGAACGATGACTATGCCAAGTTGACGGCTGTGGCACTTCATCGTTTCTTCTGCGATCATTTCAATGCCGACAAGTTGGGTACGGGTGTTATTGCCGGTTCCGTAAAGGACAGTCAGCGCGTGATGACTCATCAGCGTTTCAACAATTATGTGAAGAAGTCACACGATCAGTATCAGCCTATCAATGGAGCCAAGGTGACCTTGAAGGATGCTTCGGGTGCTGAATTGAAGACTTATACTACGGATAATTTCTATAATGGCGTGTATGTGTTCCGCGACCTTGCTCCGGGTAACTATAAAGTGCTGATGGAAGCAGAAGGCTACATTTCTCAGGAAAAGGATGTGGAGGTGAAGGCTGACCAGACAACCAGTTTTTATACGTTGTTGGAGGATCCCAATTATATTCCGCCGGCAAAAATTCCTGGAAAGGCAAATGTATATGCTTCAGGTTTGAAGGCCGAAAAGATTGCGGACGGCAAATACAAACTTTCTTACACGTTGAACACTGATGCTGAAAATGTGGAAATTAAGGTGTTCAAAGGCAGTGATGTGCTGAAAAATATGCCGTTGGGCGCACAGACGAAAGGCGTCAATGAACAGGAAATTGACCTGACGGGAATATCCGAGCAGGATTTGGCATGGAGTGTGACAGCCGGTGCTGCTCCTACTACGGCCGAAGCCCCATTAAAATTTACTGACGACGATGTCGACCAGATGCAGTTTAAGGAAGCACGCGGTCTTGTTGTCGACAACAATATGGAAAGCCCGTATTTTGGACGTGTTTATGTGACGGAATCAGCCGGTGGAGCCATTCAGGGATATCGTACGACAACAGACGGCGTTTTCATTATGGATGCTGCGTTGAGTGATGTGACAGGACAGGGCAATAACGGTTATAAGGGTGATATTGACTGGTCGAATACATCAAGCCCAATGAGAATCTCCGTTGCTTCCGACGGAACGTTGTTTATCACGGACTGGAGTGACGCTCATTCCGGCGTGTGGATGATGGATCCGGCTAATCCGACTGCTGAATTTGAGCCAGTTTTTGCTGAAGGCAGCCGTGCAGCGTCTGGATTGATGAGCGTTGATGGAGTGGATGTACACGGTTCTATTTCATCCTGTTGGGTAGAGGGCGAAGGCGACAGCCGCAAACTCTATACTTTCGATGAAGACTATTCGAACGACATTGCTGTCAATAAGTTCGCCTTGCTGCGTTATGATATAGGCAAGTTGGAAAATCCATGGAGCAAGGCTCCGTCAGCCGTTGTGTTCGATAATGCCGCCAACTTGCAGCAGAACGGTAATTCTGTAATCTGGCCGGACGGAAGAAACGGATGGTGGATTTCGCAATACCGCTATACGGACAATGCAACGATTCCTTCTTTGATTCATGTGACTACGGACGGAAAAGTTGACTTCAATTCCGGAAATACCGGTCTGATAGGCACTTCTCAACGCGGTGCCATGGCACTTAATTGTGACGGAACACTCCTTGCAATGGGTTGTGGTGACGAGGTGAAAATATTCACTGTCGAATATGGCGAAAAAGCACCGTCTCTGACTTTCAAGTATTCGATTGCTCCGGCGTTGGGCGACTATGCTTCTGCGTTGGCGTTTGACCGTGCTGACAATGTGTATCTCGCTTCAGGCACGAGCCGCGGAATCGCAGCATGGGCGTTGCCGAAGGATAACAATGTGTTTGAAACCACAGCACCTGCTGCCATGATGCTCAATTCTTCAGGTAGCACAGTCGCTGATGTGACAGCCGATGCATTGAAGGTAAGTATGAAGGATGGAATCTTGACATTGTCGGGGACAACCGACTTGCAGAATGTTGTCATTTACAATCTTTCAGGTATGGCTGTTTTTGAGGCCGGCAATTTGATGCAGACAGAACTGAATGTCGATATGTCTTCCTATGCAAAAGGATTGTATTTCGTAAAAGTAAAGAATAAAACAGTCAAAGTAGTTAAATAAATGTGGTTAAAAAATCTGCCGGCGGCTCAGGCTGCCGGCAGTAAAATTAAAAGAAAGATGATAAGATTAGTAAATTTATTCGTTGCGCTATTTCTTTTTTGCAGCTGTGCTGAAGCTGATTCTGGTCTCGTTCCTGAACCTGATTCTGAGGGTGTCGAAATGCCACGGAAAGAGGTGCGAGGAGTGTGGGTAGCTACTGTCGACCGTATGGATTGGCCTCGAAATACGTCCAGCGCCGAAGTTCAAAAGCAAGAATTTGTAGAATATCTTGATCTGTTCAAGAAATACAATGTGAACATGGTGGTTGTGCAGATTCGTCCGATGGCTGATGCCTTCTACGAATCTTCGTTAGAACCTTGGAGTGAGTATATCACAGGTACACAAGGCAAAAATCCGGGTTACGACGTGCTCCGTTTTATGATTGACGAGACTCACAAGCGTGGTATGGAATTCCATGCCTGGTTGAATCCGTATCGTATCAGCAATAATTATAAAACATTCAAGCCTGCTGCCAATCATATCTATAATTTGCATCCGGAATGGACAATGACGTATGGCAATCTGTTGCTGTTTCGTCCGGCTCTTCCGGAAGTGCGTAAATTTATGGTGGATGTCATCGACGATCTGATTACGAAATATGATGTTGATGGCATACATTTTGACGATTATTTTTATCCGTATCCATCGAAAGGCATTGAACTTCAGGATGAAGGCGATTTTCTGGAATATGGAAAAGATTATGATAATATTGAGGATTTCCGTCGTGGCAATGTCAATAAGGTGATTGAAGAAATACATAATCTGATAGTGGCAAAGCGCCCGGATGTGATTTTCAGTATCAGCCCTTATGGTGTATGGCGAAATCTGGAAGATGATCCCAACGGTTCGGATTCGCACGGCATAACAAACTACGATGACCTGTATGCCGACATTCGCCTCTGGTGCGAAAAAGGCTGGATTGACATGGTGGTACCTCAGTTGTACGCAAGTACGGAAAACATCAACATGAATTTTATAAAAATGAGCGAATGGTGGGCAAATAATTCATTCGATTGTCCGGTGGTGATTGGCCATGGGCTGTATCGTTTCGGCAATCCGGCTGAAGGCGAGATTTACATGAATCCCCTCCAGCTCGAAACTCAATTTTACTATGCTCGTCGTCAGGATAAGATACAGGGCAGCTTTTTGTTTAACGCTTCATCATTTACCGCCAATAAATTGAATATTTTGTCGAATCTCGAAAAAATATATGGGGAGAAAACGGTCATTCCGTTTATGGGACGTGAGACTTGCAAAAAACCGGATGTTGTAAAAGGTTTGCAGGCCGACGGCTCAAAGGTTCTGAAATGGGATGCTCAAGGAGGAGACATTCGTTATGTGGTTTATCGTATTGTCGATAATAAGGCGAAAGTTGTAGATATTGTGTCTTCTGCATCCTATAAGTGTCCGGAAAATGGAGTGTATGCCGTTTCTGCACTTAATAAAGACAATGTGGAAAGCAATTTGTCCGAAAAGGTGAGTATAATAGAATAGTATATGTTTTCTCAGTGTTTTAGGTTTTGTTAATTTGAAAAATCTTGTCCACTTTTTATGTTGGGAAATATAAAAAGTGGACTTTTTTTGCTGTAGTAGAGTGGTGCTTCTGTAAATTATTGATTTACAATTGTATGTTATCTATAAACGTAGTAAAAACGTAGTGGCGGGAAATGTGTTATACAACATAACGTACCTATGAGGGGTATGTTTTATTGTGTTTTTTCTGTTTTGTCCGTTGTTTTGCAGTCATAAAACCTAACTATAAATGAATCTAAAAAGTTTCTATTGGCTGTTTGTGGTGGCAGTGGTGAGTTTGCCCCAAACGGTTTGGTCGAAAAATAGTGCCCGGATTTCTGAAAAGGAGGTCAGCGAGAAGACGATGGATGAGTTTGTCGACGGACTGATGTCGCGGATGACTGTCGCTGAAAAAATCGGACAACTTAATCTTCCGGGATACGGCGATGTTTCGAAGGATGCGAAAAAGAGTGAAATTGCCGATCGTATCCGTCGTGGGGAAGTAGGCGGTATTTTCAATATTTTCGGTCCCGACAAAATCCGCCAGTTGCAGGAAGTGGCGGTGGAAGAAAGTCGTTTGGGCATTCCCATTCTAATAGGAGCGGACATTTGCAACGGTTATAAAACCGTTTTCCCTATTCCGTTGGGGATTTCCTGTGCATGGAAGCCGGAGAATGTGGAGGAAGTGGCACGAATTTCTGCGCGCGAAGTTAGCACGGAAGGCGTATGCTGGACTTACAGCCCGATGGTCGACATTTCGTTTGACGCCCGTTGGGGACGTGTGAAGGAAGGTTCGGGTGAAGATGCTTATCTTTCCGGCGAAATGGCGAAAGGTTGGGTGCGCGGCTATCAGGGCGATGACCTGGCTGACGAGCAGACCATTATGGCGTGTGTGAAGCATTTTGCCCTTTACGGTGCGGCAGAAGCCGGACGTGACTACAATACGGTGGACATGAGCCGTGTGACGGCGCTGAACTATTATATGCGTCCTTATCAGGCTGCCGTCGAGGCAGGAGTGGGAAGCGTTATGACTTCGTTCAATGAATTTGAAAACATACCGGCAACCGGCCATAGCTGGCTGCTCGATGATATATTGCGCAAGCGTTGGGGATTCTCTGGCTTTGTTGTGTCGGATTATACGGCGATTGCCGAAATGGTGAACCACGGTATCGGTAATGCCGAGGATGTTTCGGTGCGTGCTTTGAAAGCGCATGTCGACATGGATATGATTGCCGATTTCTACCACAACAATTTGCCGCATGCGTTGGAATCCGGGCGAATCTCGATGGCCGACATTGACGCTGCCTGCCGCCGGATTCTCGTGGCCAAATACAAATTAGGACTGTTCCATGACCCTTATAGGTATCTGAATGAAAAAAGGAGTAAAAAAGAATTGTTGTCGGCTGAAAACCGTGCTGCGGCACGGCGCATAGCAGCCGAATCGTTTGTATTGTTGAAAAATGACGGCAATATCCTGCCGTTGTCCGGTTGCCGGAAAATTGCCGTTGTCGGTCCGTTGGCCGACAGCAAGGCGAATATGTCAGGCTCATGGACGTACGATGAAAAGGAGGGAACTTATCATGGTCTGGTTGAAGAACTTCAGCAACGTTTGGGCGCCGGTGTGGAAGTGGCTTATGCCAAAGGAAGCAACCTGGTGGATGATGCTACTTATGAAGGGCATTTCACTGATGAAAGCCGCTCCACCCGCGACAACCGTAGCAATGAAGAACTGGTAGCGGAAGCCCTGAAAGCGGCGGAAGGTGCCGATGTGATTGTGGCGGCTATGGGTGAGTCGGACAACATGAGCGGTGAGGGTGCTAGCCGTGCCATTTTGGAATTTCCCGAAACGCAGCGTTGCCTGCTCAAAGCCTTGAAAAAGACAGGCAAGCCGGTGGTGATGTTGCTGTTCACCGGCCGGCCGTTGGCGATGCAGTGGGAAGAAACGCAGGTCGATGCCATTCTGAACGTGTGGTTTGGCGGAACGGAAGCCGCAGCGGCTATCGTTGATGTGCTGACAGGTGCAGTCAATCCCTCGGGAAAACTTACGATGACTTTCCCACGGGTGACCGGACAGTGTCCGATTCATTACAACCACAAGATGACCGGCCGTCCGATGAAGCCGGAGCAGTGGTACGTGAGATATCTGACCAATTATATCGATGTCCCCAACGAACCGCTTTATCCTTTCGGTTACGGATTGAGCTATACCACTTATGAATACGGCGATGTGGTGCTGAACCGTGACGAACTGACTGCTGACGGAACAATCGAGGCAAGCGTGACCGTGCGCAATGCCGGACAGGTTGACGGCGAAGAAATCGTGCAGCTGTATTTGCGCGACGTGGTGCGTAGCGTGACTCCGCCGGTGAAGGAACTGAAAGGTTTCCAACGTGTGGCGTTGAAGGCCGGCGAAAGCAAGACCGTTAAATTCACCATTGACGCCGAGATGCTGAAATTCTATAACAGCAACTTGGATTATGTGGCCGAACCGGGAGAATTCGTCGTAATGGTTGGCGGAAACAGCCGTGATTTGAAAGAAGCGAAATTTACTTTAAAATAGAATTCCGATGAAAAAATTGTTACTTGCAGTAGGTTGTGTGGCAGCAACAACACTTTTGCCTGTGGCGCAGAACTTGCGCATGGACACTTATTGCAATCCGCTGAATGTGGACTATACTTATATGATTTATGATGCCGGAAGGGATATTTCCTACCGTTCGGGTGCTGACCCTGCCGTAGTGGAATTCCGCGGAGAATATTATATGTTCGTTACCCGTTCCAATGGTTACTGGCATTCGACCGACTTGCAGAACTGGGACTTCATCACTCCTAAAAGCTACTGGTATCCGCAAGGCTGCAATGCTCCGGCTGCCCACAACTATAAGGATTCTGTGCTCTATGTGTGCGGCGACCCTTCCGGGGTAATGAGCGTCATGTCGAGCGATGACCCGAAGTCGGGTGTGTGGAAGCCGGGTGTGGGCATTATTGCCGACCTTCAGGACCCCGACCTGTTTATCGATGATGACGGCAGCGCCTATATGTTCTATGGCTCTTCAAATGTCTATCCAATCCGTGCCATCGAGCTTGACCGTACTCATAACTTCCTGCCGAAAACCGGCGAACGGGTTCCCTTGTTCGGACTTGATTTGGAAATGCACGGTTGGGAACGCTTTGGCGAAAACCATACTTCGGATTCCGATTTGGGTGGTTTTATTGAAGGTCCGTGGATGACAAAACATGACGGAAAATATTATCTCCAATACGGTTCGCCGGGTACGGAATTTAACGTGTATGGCGACGGTGTGTATGTCGCCGACCATCCGATGGGGCCGTATACTTATCAGAAACACAATCCCGTATCTTATAAGCCGGGCGGCTATATGAACGGTGCCGGACATGGAAGCTCAGTGAAAGGTCCGGGCGGAATGTGGTGGCATTTTGCTTCCATGTCGTTGTCAATCAATGTAAATTGGGAGCGTCGTCTCTGTATGTTCCCGATGGGATTCGACGAAGACGGCATCATGTACTGCGATACCCGTTTCGGCGATTATCCTCGTTATGCACCCTCGGTGGCACAGAAACGCGGGCAGTTCCGCGGCTGGATGCTCCTTTCCTATAAGAAGCCGGTGACCGTTTCTTCACAGGTGGGCGACTATGCAGCTGCCGGACTGACCGACGAACTGACCAAGACTTTCTGGCTGGCTGAGAAAAACGACGACAGCCAGTGGGTGGTAATCGATTTGCAAAATCCGGCTTCGGTTTGTGCCGTTCAGGTGAACTATCACGACTATAAGACAGGCATGTACGGCCGTTATCCGAATCTTCATCACCGTTACCAGATTGAGGGTTCAGTCGACGGTAAGGAATGGAAAGTGCTGATTGACAAGAGCAAAAGCTATAAAGACACTCCGAACGACTATACAGAACTGGAATTCCCGGAAAAAGTGCGCTATGTGCGCTACAAAAACATTGAAGTGCCGACTCCGTCGTTGGCAATTTCCGAAATCCGCGTGTTCGGTTTGGGCGAAGGCAAGGCTCCGCAAAAGGTGAAAAAACTCAACCTCGAACGCCAGTCCGACCGACGCGACATTGCCATTAGCTGGACACCGGTGAAAGGTGCGCAAGGCTATAACGTGCTTTGGGGAATCGCTCCCGACAAACTTTACAGCTCATGGATGGTTTATGATGCCAACGAACTGTTCATGAAGTCATTGACCGTAGACCAAGATTACTATTTTTCGATAGAAGCATTTAATGAAAACGGCGTTTCCGAAAGAACGGAAGTGCAATATGTTAAGTAGGTACACAAAACATTTATATTCAGATTCTTAGAGTACTCCTTTTTTAGTAGTGTTGATGATGGCAGGCGTTTTCTGCTCGGCGAGAGCAGAAAACCGCACTGTCCAATCATTTAATGATAACTGGTTTTTTCAATTGAAAAACACGACCGAGGCAGAACAAGTCCAGTTGCCTCATACCTGGAACACAGATGCTTATCAAACCAACGAATATGCCCGTCAGTCGGCGTACTATAAGAAAAAATTCCGTTTGCCGTCCGAGCAGTTTGCAGGAAAACGTCTGTATCTGAAATTTGATGCCGTCAATTCGCTTGCAGAAGTCACTGTCAACGGACAGCTTCTGACAACGCACAAAGGCGGCTATACGGCATTTGTGGTCGATATAACAGAATACGTGAATCTTGACCAATGGAACGAAGTGAAGGTTCATGTCAACAATGAAAATGTCAACATTCCCCCTTTGTCGGGCGACTTTACGATTTTCGGCGGCATTTATCGTGATGTGTGGCTGATTGCTACCGATGAGGTGCATATTGCCATGACCGACCTTGCCTCGTCGGGCGTATATGTCAGCACTCCGCAGGCGTCCCGAGAACAAGCCGACGTGCAGGTGCGTTATTCCGTGGACAACGACGGCAGCCGTGAGTCATCGATAGCCGTTGAGGTCAGCATTGCCGACAAAAAGGGAAATGTAGTGGCAAAAGAAACAAAAAACTACAAGCTGAAACCGGGAAAATCGGTGTCAGCTTCTGAAATGCTGTCTATTCAGCATCCGCAGTTGTGGACACCCGACAGCCCGAATCTGTATTCGGTAAATGTAAAGGTTTCCGACCGTTCGCGGAAGCAAGCGGTGGACTGTGTGGAAGTGCCGTTGGGCGTGCGCTGGTTTGCGTTGGATGCAGAGCGTGGCTTCCTGCTGAACGGTGAGCCGTTGAAACTGATGGGCGTCAGCCGACATCAGGACCAATATCCGCTGGGCATTGCCTTGACCGACGAAATGCACCGCCGCGATGTGAAAATGATAAAGGATATGGGGGCCAATTTCCTGCGTCTGGCACATTATCCGCAGGATGAAGCCGTGCTGCGTGCCTGCGACGAGCTTGGACTGCTTGTCTGGGAGGAAGTGCCGCTTGTCGATTTGATTGCGTTGGGCGATGAGTTTGCCGCCAATTCCCAAACGGCATTGTTGGAAATGATTCGTCAGCATTATAATCATCCTTCCGTAGCAATGTGGGGATACATGAATGAAGTGCTGATTCAGTTGCAATACAGGGTAAAGAAGAATCGTTTGAACACGTTTTATGAAAACACTCTTCGCTTGGCACGAGTATTGGAAGAAACCTTGAAGACGGAAGACCCGTACCGCCTCAGCACGATGGCCTTTCATGGGGATCAGATTTACAATCGTGTAGGTTTGTCCAACATTACGGATGTTGCCGGTTGGAATCTATATCAGGGCTGGTATGGAAACAATCTGAACGGTTTCGAGCGTTTCTTGGACGAGGAACACCGGAAATATCCCGCACGCAGTCTGCTGGTGAGCGAATTCGGGGCTGGAAGCGACCGCCGTCTGCAATCGCTGAAACCTGAAATATTCGATTTCTCGATGCAGTGGCAACAAACGTTTCTCGAACATTATTTGCCGGTCATCATGGAACGCCCGTATGTAATCGGCGGTGCTGAATGGAATTTCATTGATTTCAGTTCCGCTTCGCGTCAGGAATCCATGCCGCATATCAACAATAAGGGTTTGGTCTATGCCGACCGCACGCCGAAGGACGTCTACTATTATTTTCAGGCATTCTTGCGTAAAGACATTCCTGTGCTCCATGCCGCCGTTTCCGACTGGAGCCGTCGTACGGTGGTGTCCGACGGTAGTCCGGTGGTTCATCCGTTGAAAGTATATTCCAATTTTGAGAAAGTTAGCCTCTCTGTCAACGGCCGTTCGTATGGCGAAAAGACGATGGAGAACTGCAATGCTGTGTGGAATGTAGAGCTTCAGGCGGGCAGGAACGTGGTGAAGGCTAACGGTGAATTTCAGGGAAAAGCCTCTGAGCAGGTGTCGGAAATATATGTAGATATGGTTCCGGAGCATCTGACGGAGGAAAACGTGTCGGGCGTGGAACTCGCTGTCAATGTGGGCAGCAACTGCTATTTCACGGATGCCCTCAGCGGATTGTGCTGGCTGCCCGACCAGGCTTATCAGTCGGGAAGTTGGGGATATGTAGGTGGTGAAGTGTTCCGCAAGTCGCCGGGAAGGATTGGTACGACAGCCGAGGCAAAAGGCACGCACAACAATCCTTTGTTGCAGACCATGCGGTCAGACATAGAAGGCTACCGCTTTGATGTTCCCGACGGGACTTATGAACTCGAATTGCAATTTGCCGACTTGACAGCGCCTTCACGTCGGTTGGCCTATGATTTGGGCAATGGGGACGAATCGGAGCAGAAAGACGCAAACGTGTTTGACGTAACGGTCAATGGCACCGTATGGCTGTCGGAATTTTCACCTTCCGAACTGGTGGGCGGAAATCGTGCTTTGGTAAAAAAGCAGTTGGTGACGGTGACCGGTGGCACAATTGACGTTCGCTTTGCCGTTCGGAAAGGACATACATTCTTGAATGCGATAAAATTACACAAACTGGATTGACTATGAATTTACGGAACTTATCCTTGGGACTGTGTGCGTTGCCGTTGTTGCCGGTTGCGGCACAGACGGGTGACGAACGCCCGAACATTATATTTATCATGAGCGACGATCATGCCCGCCAGGCAATGAGTATCTACGGGCATCCAATTGGAAAAATCGCTCCGACTCCCAACATTGACCGCATTGGCAATGAAGGGGCCGTGTTTATGAACAACTATTGCTGCAACTCCATTTCCGGTCCGAGCCGCGCTGCCGTGCTGACAGGAAAGCACAGCCATAAAAACGGATTCATGCAGAATTCCAACAAGGGGTTCGACGGTTCGCAGCTCACTCTGCCGAAAGTGTTGCAGGCCAACGGCTATGAAACGGCCATTATCGGCAAGTGGCATTTGATTTCCAAGCCGACCGGTTTCGACCATTGGATGATTCTCAATGACCAGGGAGACTATTGCAATCCGTATTTCATCACGGAGAACGACACGACACAGCACATGGGCTATGTCACCGACCTCATTACGCAATATTGCGAGGATTGGCTGGACAACCGTGAGGGCAAAGGCCGCAAGCCGTTTTTTCTGATGATGCACCACAAGGCCGTGCACCGCAACTGGGTGCCTGCCGAACGCCATTACCGCCTGTATGAGCATACGAAGTTCCCGTTGCCCGACAACTATTTCGATGCCTATGAAGGCCGTTATGTCGCCGAGATGCAGAAAATGAACATTTACCGTGACATGTATGAAGGCCATGACTTGAAGATGGTGGCAGGCATAGACAGTGACGAACTGCTGTTCGACCCGTGGCCGCATGCTTTCCTGGGTACGATGACTCCTGACGAACAACGGCGTTTCCTGGATGCCTACCGTGAACGCAATAATGAGTTTTATTCCAAAAAGCGTTCGTTCAAGGAAGTGGCTGAATGGAAATACCAGCGTTATATGCAGGACTATATGGCTACCGTGGCGAGTGTGGACGAAAGCGTGGGTGAAATTCTTGACTATCTGAAACGTACGGGGCTTGACAAAAATACGATTGTTGTCTACACCACTGATCAAGGATTCTATTTGGGCGAACACGGATGGTTTGACAAGCGGTTTATGTATGAAGAGTCGTTCGGTATGCCGATGGTGATGCGTTGGCCGGAGCATATCAAGCCGGGGACAAAAGTGACGGCACTGACACAGAACATAGATTTTGCCCCTACGTTCCTCGACATGTGCGGCATTGATGTGCCGGAAGAAATGCAGGGCGAGTCGTTCAAGGATATAGTAGAAACAGGAAAAACTCCGAAAAACTGGCGCAAGTCGCTGTACTACCATTATTACGAATTCCCGGGATTTCATAGCGTGCGCGCTCATTACGGCGTTAGGATGGGGCAGTATAAGCTGATGCATTTCTACAAGGAAGATATATGGGAACTGTATGACCTGAAAAAAGATCCGCAGGAAATGCACAACATTTACGGGCAGAAAGGAACGGAAAAAGTGACCGATGAGCTGAAAGCAGAACTGAAACGGCTTCAGAAGCAGTATGATGTTCCTGCCGAATTGTGCCGATAAATTCATATTTCATGTAATTGATAAAGGCAAATTATTACCTTTGTATTCATGGAAGAATAAAATTTATAATATATGAAAAACAATTTGATTTCGTTGGCTTTTGCTTCGCTGTTTGCCTTTTCGGCAGCGGCTGAAACCATAGTTTCTCCCAATGGCGAAGTGAAACTGGATTTTAATGTCAAGGATGGCGTTCCTTATTACGCCTTGACCTATAAGTCGGTACCTGTCGTGAAAGAAAGCCGTATGGGCTTTGTCCTGACTGAACAGGGTAGTATGGATTCCGGGTTTGAAATTGCGGCTGTTGACACGACGAGCGTCAATGAGACATGGACTCCCGTTTGGGGTGAGCAAAGCAAGATTGTCAACGCCTATCGGCAGGTGACGGTCAACCTTGTCCAGCCGAAAACGCAGCGCACCATGTCGGTTTATTTTCGGGTGTTTGACGATGGACTGGGATTCCGCTATGAATGGGATGTGCAGAAGAAACTGCACAAATTCACGATTGCCGATGAAAAGACGGAGTTCAACCTCGGGGAGGATTACACGGCTTTCTGTATTCCCGGCGACTACGACAACAACGAGTTTCCCTATACTACGGCACCGCTATCCCAAATTCGCGAGGAATTGCCCAAACAGTCGAAGATGAGTTTTCAGAACAAGGCCAAGGGCGACCTGATTGTGCAGACTCCGCTGATGCTGAAAGGCACGAACGGTCTGTATGTGAATATCCACGAGGCTGCGCTGGTCGATTTTCCGGCCATGGAACTGGCGGTCGACGACAATAACTTCTGTCTGAAGGCCGATTTGGTTCCCGACCGTAACGGCGTAAGA
The DNA here is from genome assembly GCA_900548875.1 of uncultured Porphyromonadaceae bacterium. Taxonomy (GTDB): domain Bacteria; phylum Bacteroidota; class Bacteroidia; order Bacteroidales; family Muribaculaceae; genus Limisoma. Next base: position 35,227 of record URMA01000024.1, read on the forward strand.
GGCTATTTTCAGGCACCTGCGCGTTCGCCGTGGCGCACGATTGTGGTGAGCGACGATGCCCGCGACATTTTGGCAAGCAATCTGATTCTGAACCTGAACGAGCCGTGTGCTTACGATGACACTTCCTGGATTCATCCGGTGAAGTATGTCGGCGTATGGTGGGAAATGTTTACGGGACTTCCCCGCACATGGAACTACAGCAACTATTTTTCAGCCCAGCCGGGTGTGACCGACTATACGAAATTGAAACCGAACGGCCGCCACGCTGCCAACACGGAAAACGTGAAACGCTATATCGATTTCGCCTCCAAACACGGATTTGACGCCGTGCTGGTGGAAGGTTGGAACGAAGGCTGGGAAGACTGGGCCGCCTACACGAAAAACGTGCATTTCAGTTTTACCCGTCCTTACCCGGATTTCGACATCGACGAGTTGCAACGTTATGCTGCCGAGAAAGGCGTGCGCGTGATGATGCACCACGAAACGGCCTCAAATGCCGCCGACTATGAGCGTCATCTCGACCAGGCTTTCCAGTATATGGTGGACCATGGTTACAATGCCGTGAAGACCGGCTATGTGGGCGACATCATTCCCCGCAGCGAATATCACAGTTCGCAATGGATGAACGACCATTATATTTATGTGGCCAAGCGTGCCGCCGATTACAAGATTATGGTTAACAGCCATGAGGCAGTGCGGCCGACAGGACTTTGCCGTACTTATCCCAACTGGCTGGCACAGGAATCCGCCCGCGGTACGGAATTCGAATCGTTCGGCGGTCTGCGTCCCGACCATACGACCATCCTGCCGTTTACCCGTCTGATGGGCGGTCCAATGGACTTTACTCCGGGATTGTTCCAAATGGATTTCACCTACTACGACAAGAACAAGAAAAAGCAGGTACACTCTACGATTGCCCGTCAGTTGGCGCTGTATGTGACGATGTACAGTCCGTTGCAGATGGCCGCCGACCTGCCTGAAAACTACGAGCGCTTTATGGACGCATTCCAGTTTATCAAGGATGTGGCCGTTGATTGGGACGAGAGTATCTACTTGGAAGCCGAGCCGGGCGACTATATCACAGTGGCCCGCAAGGCAAAGGGAACCGACAATTGGTTTATTGGGAACACCAGTGATGAAAACGGTCATGAATCGAAAATCAAGCTCGATTTCCTTGACAAGGACAAAAAATATGTGGCTACAATCTATGCCGACGCGAAGGATGCAAGCTGGGAACATAATCCGCAGGCATACACCATCACGAAAGGTATCGTAACCAACCGTACGGAATTGAAACTCAAGGCGGCTTCCGGTGGCGGCTATGCCATCAGCATTATGGAAGCGCCTGACAAGGAAAGCCTGAAAGGGTTGAAGAAACTATAGTCCGAACTCGGGACAGAAAAATATCGGTGGCGGAAAGTGATACAAAAAAACTCTCCGCCACCGGTTTATTTTACCCCCAAACGATTGTTAGATTCAATGATGGGTTTAAGGTGAATATCTGTTACTTTTTCTCTTCTTTCGGCTTGCGGTCGAAATACGGATTTTTGGAAGAAGCACTGACAGCAATGGCAATGGTCTGGTGGCATCCGGGCATCCAGTCGAGAGCTTCCGAAGCCCAACCGGCCGAGAACATGACGCGGGTGTCGACACGCATGTCGGCAGCCGTTGCGCAGGCAGAACCGACGGCAATGCCTACGTCGATGCTGTTGATGGCACAAGGGTTCGTGCAGGGATTCTCGGCACAAGTGGCATAGCCGCAATATCCGCAGTTGAGGCCCTGTACCTGTCGGCGTGTGCCAATGAGAATGACCGCTTCGCCTTGCAGAATATTGTCGGCATCGCGCAGGAGAAATTTCATTCCCGATTCCTCCGCCTTTTGGCGCATTGTTGTGGCCAGTTTTTCCAAATCCTGCCGTTCTGAAACCAAGACAATCTCAATAATGTCAATGCCTTTCCCTTTCGGCGCGGTGCGTGCTGCCGTCATCATCCGGTGGGCTGCCTCCACCACAAGTTTGTGGCGTATTGTTCGTTCGTTTTCTATCATAGTGGTAATTATATATTATCCAAATATAGCGAAAGGTGAGCGGAGAATAAAATATCGAAACTTGTTTCAGATATTTTTTATCCCGAGCCGCATCCTATATTATCCAAATATAGTGAAAATTTGTCCATATCCGTGCGAATTTAAAAATAATTAAGCAAATCCTTTTTCTGTCATGGAATGTAAAATTATGTTAGTATAAAAAATATACTTGGTTATTTAAATATATTCGATTACTTTTGTGCATTGAAAATAATAACCAGAACTTCTTACACGGAGGAATAGCTGAACTGTTATGAAAAGATCAACCATACAGGATGCCATGTTTCCTGCTTGTCCGGTTAGGAACATATTGGCACGATTATGTGACAAATGGACGTTGCTCGTAATTTATATTCTGGGCCTGTCCGGAAAGGAAAGCATGCGTTTTAAGGAACTCAAACAACACATGCCTGACATTTCGCAAAGAATGTTGGCAATGACGTTACGGACTCTGGAAGAAGACGGATATGTCACAAGAACTGTCTTTACGGAAATTCCTCCACGGGTGGAATATGCGCTTACGGAAAGAGCGAAATCCTTGCAGCCGATTCTCGGTTCTCTTCTTCAATGGGCTGCGGACAATATGGATGATATCATGTGCGACCGTAAGGATAGAATGTCACAGCCTGAATTGTAATGATTTTTCAAAAGTGGATAGTAGTAATATGAAAGCTGCTCAAATCAAGAAATACTCAAAGAAAATCAGTGTTTCGGTCAATGATGTTCCCGTGCCGGAACCAAACGGCAATGAAATACTGATAAAGGTGAAGGCGGCTGCTGTCAATCCTTTGGAAATATTGCTTGCAACAGGAAGTGTGCGATTGATTCAGGATTACGGCATGCCTCTGACATTGGGAAATGAATGTGCCGGTGTCGTTGAAAAGATGGGAAAAAATGTGACGGATTTTCGGATTGGCGATCAGGTCTATACCCGGCTGCCCTTAAAGAAAATAGGTGCATTTGCTGAATATGTTGCCGTTGACCGTGATGCAGTCGCGAAAATGCCTTCAGGTTATGATTTTGTGACGGCTGCGGCCATTCCGTTGGCTGGCCTGACAGCCTATCAGGGGCTGGTGGAAGAGTTGGAAGCTGAACCGGGAAAGACTCTGCTCATTACCGGAGCTTCCGGAAGTTTCGGACAAGTTGCCGTTCCTGTTGCCCTGGAGATGGGACTCCGTGTTGTAGTAACCGGAAACGAACGTTCCCGAAGCAAGTTTATGGATATGGGTGTTGACCGATATATCGACTATGAAAAAGAAAATTATTGGGAAGTGCTGTCCGGAATAGATTATGTTCTGGACACTTTGGGTGCGGCAGAGTTTGAGCATGAGTTGTCCGTATTGAAACGCGGAGGACGATTGCTGAGCCTGCGAACCGGACCCAACCGTATGTTTGCCGAACGTAACGGATTTTCCTGGTTGAAAAGGGTGCTCTTTACGCTGGCAGGAAGCAAGTACGATTCAGCTGCCCGAAAACAGGGAAAGGAATATCGTTTCATGTTTGTGCGTTCGGATGGCGCACAGCTTCGGAAAGTGACGGAAATTGTTGAGAAAAGAGGGATTGTTCCGGATGTCGATTCCCGGATATTTTCGCTTTCTCAAATCAATGAGGCCCTTATGCTTGTTGCAAAAGGAAGATTAAACGGTAAGGTAATCATTAAGATGTAGAATATGAAATAATGGAGGATAAGAATATGAATGTTTGTGAAATATGTTTCAGTCCGACCGGAGGAACAAAGAAGGTTTCCGAGTGTCTGACCGGCGAATTGAGCAAGAATTATAAAAGCATTGATTTGTCTGACTGTCAGACGGATTTCCGTCAGATTTCGTTATCGGGGGAAGATTTTGCCGTCATTGCTGTTCCGTCTTATAGCGGACGTGTTCCCGCGCCGGCAGCCGAGCGCATTTCCCGGATTCGGGGAAATGGTGCGAAAGCCGTTATTGTCTGTGTTTATGGAAACCGTGCCTATGAGGATACGTTGGTGGAGTTGGAGGATCTCGCGAAACATGCCGGATTCACCGTTGTTGCTGGGGCATCTGAAAGAAAAGGATA
>URMA01000025.1 GCA_900548875.1 uncultured Porphyromonadaceae bacterium
CAGCCGTAGTGGCCATAGCGGCGGCAACCGTCGTACGCGCCCCCAACTACCACATCAACCTGTGGCTCATCGGAATGGTCAAAATCAAATGGGTGGCAGCGGTCTGCATCGTGTTTGCCCTGCTGACGGCAGGACCGCACAACATCGGCGGACATTTCGCACACATCGGCGGCATCGGCGCCGGTATCCTGTTTGCCCTCAATGCCCGTTTCGGATGGCTGAAACCCAAACGGCAAAGAAAATCGAAAATACTGCCGAAGCTACACGAAAGGCCGGTAAGGGAAACCGTCCGCCGCCAGCCTACCCGTCAGGAAATTGAACGGCAACTCGACGAACTGTTGGATAAAGTAAACCGCTCCGGCTACAGTTCCCTGTCGGACAAAGAGAAACAGAAACTGAACGACCTGAGCAAAAAAATAAATCTATGAGCATCAAAAAGCATCTGACAAGGACATTGACCTATATATGGCTGGGAGCCAACGCATTTTTTGCACTGATGTTTGTTGTCGGCGCTTATATAGGCTACGTGCATCCCGAACACAGCGGCTATGCGGCATTGCTCGGGCTTGGCTATCCCATCCCGATGGCCATCACCCTGCTGTTCATCCCATTCTGGCTGATTTTCAACAGAAAATTGTCATTGCTGAGCGTTGCAGCCCTGCTCATCGCTTTCCCGCAATGCTGGAACTTCTCCCCGCTGAATGTCAAAAGCCTGTTTTACGAACCCTCGGGAAAAGATTTTTCCCTGATGACCTACAACGTATTCGGCATGAAGGACCAGACCGAGGCAAAAGACGGGAATGCTACCATCACGGAAATTCTGAAATACGATGCCGACATAGTCTGCCTGCAGGAGGCTCGCGACGAAAAGGGAATGGAGTACGTTTCCAGCGACTCGCAGTGGAACCTGCTCGAAAAGCGCTACCCTTACAAGGGCTTGCACTCCTCCAACTGCATCTTGTCGAAAACGCCGATTGAGAATATCTACAACTGCGACGACAACAACTATTTCATCCTGTCGGTCTATCGGACCGTTATCGACTCGACGGCTACGTTCATCCTCAACACCCATCTGGAATCCATCGGGCTGACTGCCGACGACAAGGAACTCTACATGGAACTGACATCGGTAAAGGACAAGAACAAGACGCTGAAAGGCGTGCGTTCCCGGCTGATGAACAAGTTGAAAAATGCTTATACGAACCGCGCCCGTCAGGCTGAAAAGATTCGGGGCATCATCGACAGCCTTTCAGTGGCAGAGCCCGAAGCCAACGTCATTCTCTGCGGCGACTTCAACGACACGTCGTACGGCTACGCCTATCTGACCATCTGCGGCGGCGACATGCACGACGCCTATGCCGATGCGGCTTTCGGCCCGACACATACCTATAACGCCAACCGCTTCTATTTCAGAATCGACCATATACTCTATAAAGGCAAGCTGAAAGCCCGGCGGACGATCCGCGGCAACGTAAAATCGTCGGACCACTACCCGCTTGTCACCTACTTTGAAACAAAATCAAAATTCAAATAAAACCGTCTATGAAAAAGTATTTATTATCCATCAAGGCGCTATGCCTATCGGGCATACTGCTATTTTCAGGAACGACAATGAAAGCAGAAAATCCGTTTTTCGGTGAATACAACACACCGTACAACATCCCTCCTTTCGAAAAAATCCAGATTGCCGACTACATGCCGGCTTTTGAGGAGGCCATCGCACAACACAACCAGGAAATTGCGGCGATTGTCAACAACCGCGCCATGCCTGATTTCGACAACACGATCGTAGCCCTCGACAACAGCGGCGAAATGCTGGAAAAGGTTTCCTACGTGTTCAGCGGACTCTATGAAGTAGTTTCTACTCCCGAATTCCAGGAAGTAGGCGCAAAAGTGTTCCCCATGCTGGCAGCACACAGCGACGAAATCAAGATGAACGAAGGACTTTTCCAGAAAATCAAGTCCGTATACGACAACCGCGAGAAATTCAACCTGACCACCCCGCAACTCCGTCTGCTCGAAAAATACTACAAAGATTTCGTACGCAACGGTGCGCTGCTCAGCGAAGAGAAGAAAGCGGAACTGAAGGACATCAACGACCAGCTTTCAAAACTTTGCCTGCAATTCGGCGACAACATACTGAAAGACACTAACAAATGGACATTGGTGATCGACAACGAAAAGGACCTTTCCGGACTTCCGGAATCAAGCATTGCCGTAGCTGCCGAAGAGGCAAAGGCTATGGGAATGGAAGGCAAATGGGTGTTCACGCTCCATGCTCCGAGCCGTCTGCCGTTCCTCACTTATGCCGACAACCGCGACCTTCGCAAGAAAATGTACGAGGCATATACCAACATCGCCAACAATAACGACGAAAACGACAACAAGGCCATCATCAACCAGATTCTGAAACTCCGTCTTCAAAAGGCCAAGCTGTTCGGATTCGACAACTTTGCCGCCTATCAGATGGACAACGTAATGGCCAAGACCGTCGAGGATGCGGAAGAACTCCTCTATAAAGTTTGGAAACCGGCCGTTGCGAAAGCTCACGAAGAAATCGCCGACATGCAGAAATACGTGGACAACCACGGCGGAAACTTCAAGATTGCCGCTTGGGACTACTATTACTATGCCGAAAAAGTGAAGAAGGAAAAATTCAACTTCGACGAGAACGACGTGCGTGCCTACTTCCCTATCGAAAACGTACGCAAAGGCATTTTCACCATGGCTGAACGCCTCTACGGCATCACATTCAAGGAAGTGACCGACGTGCCTGTCTATCACCCGGATGTGAAAGTCTACGAAGTGCTCGACAAGGACGGCAAGCATCTGGCCATGTTCATGAGCGACTACTACGCCCGCGCCGGAAAACGCCAGGGTGCATGGATGTACGTCTATCAGGAGGCCAACGGCACAAAAGACGTACGCCCGATTGTCTATAACGTAGGCAACTTCTCGAAACCGACTGCCGATTCTCCGTCATTGCTGACACTCGACGACGTGGAAACCATGTTCCATGAATTCGGCCACGGCCTTCACGGCATGCTTACCCGCACACAATATAAGGGCAACGCCGGTACAAACGTAGACCGCGACTTCGTTGAATTCCCGTCACAGCTCCACGAACACTGGATGCTTGAGCCGGAATTGCTGAAAGTATACGCACGCCACTACAAGACGGGCGAAGTTATTCCCGACTCTTTGGTTAACAAGCTCATCGAATCCAGCAAGTTCAATCAGGGATTTGTCAACACAGAGCTGGTCGGCGCTGCCTTGCTCGACATCGAATGGCACAAGCTCAACGACGGAAAGGATGTGAATGTGGCCGAATTCGAGGACAATGTAGCCAAGAAGCTCGGCAAGCCGGAAGAAATCGGATTCCGCTACCGTTCTACCTACTTCAACCACATTTTCAGCAGCGACCAGTATGCAGCCGGCTACTACACTTACATCTGGGCACAAGTGCTCGACTGCGACGGCTTCGAAGTATTTACGAAGGAAGGCGTATTCAACCCGAAGACAGCAGCCCGTCTGAAACACGTTTTGGAATCAGGCAACGACGAAGACCCGATGAAACTTTACGAAGGCTTTGCCGGACACCGTCCCGATACCGATGCCCTGCTCCGCGACAAAGGCTTGAAATAAACACCCATTCCAAGAGCCTCCCGGCTCTTGCGAAAGCATGATAAGAGCCGTTCTTCCTGCAACGAAGAACGGCTCTTTTGTTTTCATTTGACATTTTTTCAGCCCGAAAATTTAACTTTGATAGCTTTTCTATGCATTTTCAGATAAAAATGCATACATTTGCAACATTAACTACTAAACTTTGTTTCTATGAAGAAGATTTTTACTCTAATCTTTGCTGCATCACTGACAACTGCTGCTTTTGCACAAGATGCCGCTACATTTGTTGTTGACAACGTAAAATACATTGTCACAGGTGAAACGACAGTCGGCCTTAGCGGACTTTCCGAAGGATTTACGGCCACTGAACTGACGGTTCCTTCCGAAGTTGTAAACGAAGGTAAAACCTACAGCGTCACATCGGTTGAAGAAGAAGCCATCTATTGGTCTAACTTGACGAGACTTGTTCTTCCTGAGGGTGTAACAGAACTAAAGGAAACAGCCATCTACTCAAACGATGCCCTGGCAGAAATAGTCCTTCCCGAAACACTCACAACTCTCGGCCGTTATGCACTTGCCTACAACGACGCACTGAACAACGTCGTCATTCCGGCCGGCGTGACAGTTATTCCGGAAAGCTGCTTCGCACGCAACTCCTCCATGACAAACATTGAAATCAAAGGTGAGTACACATCAATCGGCAATGGCGCATTCTACAAAGTGCCACTGACAGAAATCACAATCCCTGCCACTTGCAAAAGCATCGGCGACAATGCTTTCCAACTTTGTGAACAATTGACGAAAGTTACCCTAAATGAAGGATTGGAAACGCTTTGCGACGGAGCTTTCCGCCAATGCCCGAAACTGACTGAAATCACACTGCCTGAATCGTTGAAAACCCTTGAAGACAATGTTTTCCTCCAAGCAGGATTGACAAGTGTCAATATCCCTGCCAATGTAGAATCAATTGGCAATGCCACTTTCGGTCAAACTCAAATTACAGCCTTTACCGTAGCTGAAGGAAACGCAAACTACAAGGCTGTTGACGGTGTCGTATATACCAAAGACGGTCTTATCCTCACGGCATACCCAACAATGGGTGCTACTGAATATACAGTACTCGACGAATGTAGAGGTATCGGTGGTGGTGCATTCTATGGAGCACAAATCCAGAAAATCACCTTGCCGGAAACCATGCGCGCATTCGACAACTTCGCTTTCACTCTCTCGTCTCTCGCTGAAATGAACACTCCGGCTTCACTGCTCTTCATGGGCGAACAGGCGCTTGCCGGCACAAAGTTCACCACATTTACTTTCCCGGAAGGAATGACAACGCTTTACGACGGTGTTATGGCACAGTGCGAACAACTTCAGTCTGTAACACTGCCGACCACACTTAAATACATCGGATTCCATGCATTCTTCCTCGACAAGGCATTGACCGAAGTACACTGCCTCGGTGCAGAACCCGCTTACTTGGACTATTACGAAGAGAGTGACCATCCATTCGGCTACATCGACCGCGACAACGTGACCGTTTCCGTACCGAAAGGCCGCCTTTCCGCTTACGAGGCATCTTATTGGGGTTCTGAATTCTCCAATATCGTTGACACGGAAGCTCCGATTTTCTTCCCTGACAGCTTCACACCGGCCACAGAATCCGAACTGACTGAACTGGGTACGATTGAAATTACATTCCCGACAGAAGCCACCGTTGAAAACTCACTTCCGAAAATCAGCGTGTCCAAAAATTTGGAAATCTACGGCGAACCGGTAGAAGATTTCGGCTGGATGGCAGTCAACAATTCTGCTGACAAAAAGACGGTTTCCGTATTCCCGCAGGACGAATACGGCGAAGGGTTTGTTCAGCCTATCAAACTTGAAGCAGGTGTCAACTATTTCGTAAAACTTCCGGCCGGATTCATCAAGGACAGCGAAGGCGTCATGAACCAGGCCATGACTCTCCAGTTCGTTGGAAAAGAAGAATCTTCAGTATCTGTAGTAGAAAGCAACGACTGCTTCGTTCTCAACACAGCCAACGGTTTCGACGTAGTTCTCGGCGGTTTGCAGAATGCAACGGTTGAAATGTTCAGCACAACAGGTGCACTTGTCAACAAGGTGAACAATGCCAACGGAACAGTTTCGCTCAACGCCGATGCCAATGGAATGTATATCATCCGCGTAATCGACGGCAACAAAGCCTACACATTCAAAGTAGTGAAATAAACGACGGATACCATCCGCTAACATACATAAAAAACTAAAGTCAAAATTTATTGACTTTAATTTGATAACGTATATAAACTAGCCCTAAATAACTATAATGGTTATATGGGGCTAGTTTTTTCTATTAACAACTTTCAAAGCTAAATTCACGTATATTTTTAAAACACTTCAGTTTTTTGATATCTTTGCATATGTTAAACACCGAAATTAGTTAATATGTATCGAGCCGATTTTATAGAGAATAGAATTGATGTTGTCAAAAATATCTATACCCTATTCTCCTACACCAAAAGTTCTATAGCCGAAGAAAAAGATTGGGCATTACAACGATTTAAACAGGGGAAATGGTTCGTCGTTGAAAAATTTGGTAATGCTTTATTATTTGCACCAAGTCGTTTCGTTGGCTATAAAGATAACACGATAGAAAAACATACGCTTAATCCAGGGGATGGAACACAAACCAATTATAAACTCCGCGAATTAAAATTGTATAAGGAATCATCTGATATCTTTTTGTCAAAGCAATTTGAAATTTTTATGACCACTTTGGGAATAAAAAAAGATAATGCCAAATTTTTTATTCCCAATAATTCGGATATTACTGATTTTAATAAGCCACGAAAATGTTATTTTATCTGTCCCACTCATTGCAAAGGACAAAAAGAACAAGCATGGAAAAGTTTTCACTCTAAAAATATAATGGCAATAGGTTGGGACCATACAGATTATACTAATTATTCCGCCAAAGAAATAATAAGCAGATATCCTAATGATCCTACAGTCATAGGTCCATTCACTTATATAAAAGAAATAAAAGAGGGAGATATTATATGCTGTACAAATAACAATTTCGGTCTGTGGGGAATTGGTATCGCCTTATCTCAATATAAATTTCATAAACATATACATTATGCAGGAATCGATGAGAAAGGCAACGATTCTTACTATTCACATTATATCGACGTGGCTTGGTTATGCTTTAAAGACAACGGATACATACCTACATCTGAATTACATATTCAACCACCCGAGAAACAATGGCAACCTTATGGCACACTTAGTTCAAAAGATGAAATTCCACACTATATAGAAAATTATTTACTTAACAAGCAAGACAATAATATGGAAGGAAATAACAACATAGAAAAATATATAAAACTATTAGAAGCAAACAAGAACCTTATTTTAACAGGGGCCCCAGGTACGGGAAAAACCTACTTAGCTAAAGCTATTGCAGATGCTATGGGAGCTGAATCTAAATTCGTTCAATTTCACCCATCTTATGACTATACCGATTTTGTTGAAGGCCTTCGCCCTACTCCACAAGACACAAATGGAAATATTGGATTTAAACGGGTCGATGGAGTGTTTAAAAATTTTTGCAAAAAGGCGATTTCTGGAATTAATACAGAGAACATAAAAACAGATAATTTATTTGATGAGATTTATGATAGTATCGTTTCAGATATAAAAAAAGGATTAATTAATTCATATAAAAATCCTCAAGGTGAAGATTTACCCTTAAGAATAAACGATAAAGGACGTATTGAGTATAGAAGGAATAGTCCCAGAGCTGAAAAAGAAGAAAATATTAAACTGATGTACAATTACTTACTACAGAATCATATTTTCAATTTATCGTCATACACACGAGAAGACTATTGGCGTTTGATACAAAAATTATCGAAAAACACAAAAACCATTGACTATGTGGAATATGGTTGGATATTACAAGAATTGCTAAATAGGACACCGAAAGAAATTCCTGAAAGGAATAAAAATGATCAAAAAAACAACAAAAAGAAATTTGTCTTCATTATTGACGAAATAAACCGTGGAGAAATCTCAAAAATATTTGGTGAACTATTTTTTAGTATTGATCCCGGTTATCGTGGAGAAAAAGACAAGGTCAATACCCAATATCAAAATATGATAACCGATGAAACCGATCCATTCTTTTACGGCTTCTATGTACCGGAAAATGTCTATATCATAGGAACAATGAACGATATTGACCGCAGTGTAGAAAGTATGGACTTTGCCATGCGTCGCCGTTTTGCATGGGAGGAGGTAAAAGCAAACGAAAATACCGGTATGTTGGACAATCTGCAAGATATGAAAGCCGAAGTCATAGAAACCATGACACGCCTGAATTTGGCTATATGGAACGAAGAAAAGAATACTGGTATTGAAGGATTAAGTCCGGCATATCATATCGGAGGTGCTTATTTTAGCAAACTGTCACTTTATCTTGACGAAAGCCACTCAAATAAAGAAGATGCATACAAACAACTATGGGATAATCACTTAAAAGGAGTATTATTTGAATATTTAAGAGGCATGCCAAATGCAATAGCCGACCTGAAAGAATTAGAACGAGTTTATTTTAACGAACAGAGCAATGATAACATTGAAGGATAATACCAAATATCCTCCTATAACAGACAATCCCGAGAAATTCCTGTTATTACAAAATATCGCAAACAGAAGAATTTCTGAACTACTTGATGAGAATGGCAACAACTTGCTCGTCTACCCCCATTCCTTCGAACTGTGTGAAGATGAATCTGGTAACTTACCACTATTGTCAATACAAACTTGTTGGAAAGAAACACGATGCACTAAGGTCATACTTGAAACAGGAAACATTGCCGGATTTATTGGAATAGACGGAAAAACCGTATCTATTCACTCCCGATTTACCCCCAATAATACAGAAGATTTCTTTTTGCATTACATGCTTAGTAAAGTACTATGCATTAATGTCATGAGCCTGTCACATGGGACTAGTAATGAACAAATATTCAACCTACTGTTATATCTGTTTCCGAAACTGTTAAACGAAGCTTTGGCACAAGGAATCTATAAGGAATACGTACGAAACGAGTATAATGATGCCAATGTAAGGGGGTCAATTGATATTAACCGGCATTTGAAATCAAACATGCCGTTCAATGGCCGTGTAGCATATCGAACACGAGAATTTAGCCATGACAATCATGTGACAGAATTGATACGACATACAATCGAATACATTTGTCAACGCCCATTTGGAAAATCATTGCTAGAAAATAATGCGGAAACGCGAGCAGATGTTGCCCAAATTATATCTGCCACCCCTCATTATTGCAGACAGAAAAGGGAGCATATAATAAAAAGCAATTCGAAAATCATCAGCCATCCCTACTATTCCCGCTATGCCCCCCTACAAAGACTTTGCCTGCGAATATTGAGGAATGAAAGGCTCAAATATGGAGAATCGGGAAATAAAATCTATGGCATTCTGTTTGATGTTTCTTATTTATGGGAAGAATATCTCGCAACACTTCTGACAAAACAAGGATTCAAACATCCCAACAACAAGAACAAAACAGGGCGCATTTATTTAGCAAAGCAAAAGAGATTTCCACGTTATCCCGATTTTTACAGAGAGTATGACCACACAATTATAGATGCCAAATATAAGAGAACGGTACTCCGAGAAGATATACACCAAATGATTACCTACATGTACCGTTTAAAAGGGACATGTGGAATTTTCATACAGCCAACTGAACATGAACTTAAAACAGTTAAATCTTTTTTGTTAGGATATGGTTCAGAGGTGAACGCTTCACTTCAAACATATTTCTATCCTATTCCACAGAACGCACCTGATTACAAGCATTTTGTTTCAAAAATGTTAGAGTCAGAAAATGCACTCCGAGAAATATTGGGCAAAACATAACCGCTAACCCATAACCTCTAACCTAAATCCCGTTGCACATTTCTTCGAGGACCTGGAAAGCGCGTTCGAGTATCGAGTCCTTTCCCTGTGCCTTGTCGGTGTCGGTCATATCGAACTGGCAGCCTTCGCTGGGGGCGGTACCGTATTCGGTCAGACGGCCTTCGGAATCATAAATCGGTGCAGCACTGAAGCGGATGCCCCAACCGTTGGGCAGTTCGGAAGTGAACGGCATTCCGCAGCCGCCGCCGGTAGTGTCGCCCACAACGCGCACATTCGGCAAACTTTTCATGATCGATACAAAATTGTTGGCGGCACTGAACGTGGCACGGTTGCAAAGCACCACCACAGGCTTCGTATAGCGCACACGGTTTGACGGTGCCGGATCGAGGTAGTAGGCATAGGGTTCCGAAAACTCATCGTGTCCGGGACCTGTCTTATGAGCAATGTAGCCCGCCAGAATACGGCTGTCGATAAAGCGTTTCACAAGCGTTTCGGCATTGGTCAGTATGCCGCCGCCATTGCCGCGCACGTCGATAATCAGTCCGTCGGAAGGAGCCAGATAGGCCAGAATCAGGTCAAGGTTGCCCTCGCCGATGGTCGACGAAAACGACCCGTAGTGCATATAGCCGAAGTTGTTGGAAAGAATCTGATAGTCGATGCCGCTGGCACTCATATAGTCGAAATGGAGATAATGCTCCTGAATGAGCCGTTCGTCGTAGTTCTGCGGATACTGCTCCCAAATCCAGTAGCGGGAATAGTCGAACGACGAACTGAGGTTCGTATGTCCGTCCTTCAGTTCCTTCAGCATGTCGCTGCACACGCGAAACAGTTCGTAATCCGTCATCGTAGGACTGATTTTCGCCCCATATTTCTCTTTCATTTCCTGCCAGTCGATGTCCTTATAGCTGAAAAACGAATAATGCTCGTCGAGAATCGTCCACAAGGCCTCGAAATTGCCCTGCGGATTGTCGGCATATTCAGGAATGTCGTGGCAGGAAACAAGTCCGCCAACGGCAGAAATCGTCATCAATAGGTAGAATAGAATCCGTTTCATAGAAGTAGAGGGTTTAATACATGGCTGAAATCATTTTCGCCTTAGCCGGCAGACCTTTTACGGGATGGATGCGGAGCGATTCCCATTCCACACCCAGCACCAGCGAATGGACCGACTTGCGCACGCTGATGTTTTTCGCCCACAACGTAGTGAAATTATGGCGGTAACCGATACGCAACGCCGTGGCGCCGAGATGCAAATCGAGCGTCAGCAGGTTTTCCATGTCGAAACGGTTGCCCCACCAGCCGAAAGTGGCGGTGTTCCAGTAGTTTCCGAGATATATTTCATAAAAGCTTTGGTCGTATTCCGGCAGATAATAGGCACCGAAAACGGGGATTGTCGGCTGATAGCGGGCCGTCACCGGAAGCCTGCCCACCTTGAAACGGTAGACTGCCATGCCCGTCAGTCCGGCATTGAGATAGATATGCGGCGAAGCCACATTGTTGGAATTGCGCGGATTGTAGGTGCATCCGCCCTCAAACGTGAGATTTCCTCCGGCATAAAGGTTCAGTCCGTCGACAAACACATTGTTCCAACGGTGCATCATTCCCCAGTCGATGTCGGCAAGCACCGTGTGCATCTTGTTGTTGCCCGCAGGATTCTCGGGAGAATCGTAGCTGAATCCGGCATTGACCTGATGCACCCACTGCAACGGATGCCGGCGGGAAGCACGCATGAACTCATAGCCCAGCCGCATGTGCCGTCCGGAATAAGGCAGGATGCTGAGATAGGTGTCGTGGTTACGGGTATGACCGATGTCGAACGTCACGGCCGACTGGCGCAGACGCAGCACGGTGGTGTCGCTCTCGGCGGCTTTTACGGAAACCGAGGCCAACAATGCGAACAGCATGCCCAGCCATATTCTTGCCTTCCTCCGCATAATGTCCTGATTAAAGTTCGTCGACAAACAGGCGCTGCTGTCCGGTCAGCTCGTCGCGCACATCGTTTTGATTGATGACTTCCTCCTTGGCCGTTTCCACATCCAGATCCACGTCGGGCTGCGGATGTTCCTGTTCCGGCACCTCGCGCGGCTCAATCCATTCGATTTTTTCGGTCGTGAACGTGGTCAGGCGTTTTCCTTTTGCCTTGAAGCTCTTCGTTCCGATATATTCTTCCGCATCGATAATCAGCGGTTCGCGGAAGGAATCGGCACCGCCGAGCGTCACTTTCACGCGCGGATACATGTCGTCGGTCAGCAACAGCAGTTTTGAATCAGGATTCTCGCCGATGAAGCTCTGTTTCTTTGACGAGGGTTCAAAGGTGAACCGCTTGATATACGGATAGCCCTGGTCGGCATCGTTGAGCACAGCCGTCCAAACCACGCCGTCGCGGTATTTCTCTATACGGAGTATATTGTTTTCATAATGGTTGCTCAAGTCGAAAGAACTCATGTAGAACTCGCCGTTTTTCAGTATGACAAGCACCTGGTCGGTCGGATTGAACTCGCCCAACGACTGGCCGCGGCCGTCGTAGTTCAGACGAAGAACATCCCAATCGAACCACACCTCACGCCCGCCGAGCGTCGACACGCCGCGTTCCTTCAACGAAATGCGATGCACTTCGTTTTTCGTCACGATATTGCCCAACGACTGGCGGCCCTTGATGGCCATATCGGCGAAATTGATATCGAACTGGAGCACTTTCAAGCGAGGCTTTTCCTTCAGCGTCACGCGGAGCGTTTCCGCCTCACCGTTGGGATTGGCCGAGAACCACCAGATTTTCGAACCTTTCAAGCCCTGCATCATGTCGTATTCCTTGTCGCGGGTGATGCCGGTCACGGCAAAACGCTTCATATAGGTTGTTCCGCCCTTGCCGTTCTGATAGACAAGGTTGTAGATAGTGCGCTGGTCGTTGCGCTTGAACACGTTGAGATACAGCACGTTCTTGCCCACATACAGTTTGTCGGCCACCTTCACCACCTTGTATTTTCCGTCCTTGAAGAAGACGATGATGTCGTCCATGTCCGAACAGTTGCACACAAATTCGTCCTTCTTCAGTCCCGTGCCGATAAAGCCGTCCTCGCGGTTGATATACAGCTTCTCGTTGGCTTCCGCCACCTTGGCGGCTTCAATGTTGTCGAAACTGCGGATAATGGTACGGCGCGGATATGCGCCACCGTATTTCTTCTTCAATTTTTCATACCAGGCAATCGTATAGTCGACGAGCGTAGCCAGGTTGTGGTCAATTTCCTGCACCCGTTCCTTCAGCGATTCGATGTAGTTGTCGGCCTTTTCGCTGTTGAAGCGCAGGATGCGCCCCATCTTTATCTCCAACAGGCGGAGAATGTCGTCGCGGGTAATTTCGCGCACGAAATCAGCCTT
Organism: uncultured Porphyromonadaceae bacterium; assembly: GCA_900548875.1. Lineage (GTDB taxonomy): Bacteria > Bacteroidota > Bacteroidia > Bacteroidales > Muribaculaceae > Limisoma. The sequence continues at coordinate 12,953 of URMA01000025.1, forward strand.
ATAGGGAGTCAGTCGCTTGTCGATATGGGCCACTGCCATATCGAGGTTAGCACTCTGTTCGTATTCCTTGTCCTTGTAAATCCGTTCTTCAATGAAGATTTTCTCCAGCGAAGCGTAGAGCAGGCTTTCCATCAGTTCGCCGCGCTGTATTTCCAGTTCACGGCGCAACAGGTCCTTCGTGTTGTCGACACTGCAACGCAACACGTCGCTCACCTTCAGGAACAAAGGCTTCTGCTCGGAAATCACGCAGCAGTTGGGCGAAATGCTGACTTCGCAGTCGGTAAACGCATAAAGCGCGTCGATGGCACGGTCGCTCGACGTTCCGGGAATCAGATGCACGATGATGTCGGCATGTTCCGCCGTATTATCATCCACACGGCGCACCTTGATTTTGCCCTTTTCCTGCGCCTTGATAATCGAATCGATCAGCGTTCCGGTCGTTTTTCCGAAAGGAATGTCGGTGATTTCAAGGGTCTTGTTGTCGATTTTCTCAATCTTGGCCCGAACACGCACCGCACCGCCACGCTCGCCGTCGTTATACTTCGACACATCGATATAGCCACCCGTAGGGAAATCGGGATAGAGCGTAAACTCTTCGCCCCTCAGATAGGCAATGGCGGCATCCAGCAGTTCATTGAAATTATGGGGAAGGATTTTCGACGAAAGTCCGACGGCAATACCTTCGGCACCCTGCGCCAGCAACAACGGAAACTTGACCGGCAAAATCAGCGGTTCGGCCTTTCGTCCATCGTACGAAGCCGTCCATTCCGTCGTTTTCGGATTAAAAACCGTTTCCAGCGCAAACTCCGACAGACGGGCCTCTATGTAACGGGGAGCGGCGGCACTGTCGCCCGTAAGAATGTTACCCCAGTTACCCTGGCACTCTATAAGCAGGTCCTTCTGTCCGAGCTGGACGAGCGCATCGCCGATAGAAGCATCACCGTGAGGGTGATACTGCATCGTATGTCCCACAATATTCGCCACCTTGTTGAAACGGCCGTCGTCGGTTTCCTTCATTGAATGGAGGATACGCCGCTGCACCGGCTTCAATCCGTCGAGGATATGAGGCACGGCACGCTCCAGAATCACATACGAGGCGTAGTCGAGAAACCAGTTTTGGTACATTCCCGACAGGTACATGTTTTTTTCTTTAGGCACTTGATAGGATGAATGCGATGAAGTTTCGCCTGCAACATCAGCCGCATCATCCAACTCTTCAATATTTTCGTCTTTCATTTCAAAAATTTACGATGGATATCCTTGCCCCTGAAAGCCTTTAGTCGTTAAAAAAGGGTGTTATTTACCAAATATTTACAATTTCAGGGTTTTGCTCTTGCAAAAATAAGAATAAAATCGAAAAAAATCATTTACTTTGCACTTTAAAATCGTGGAGAATGCCGATTCCGCATACCGACAGTCAGAATTCGCCGACCGATTCCACCGGCTGTCCGACCTTGCTGCGGCAACCTCCCCAATCACAAGAATAAGAAAACAGAAACTACAATAAAAATGGCACAAGAAGATTTGTTTAAAAAGATTGTCGCTCACGCAAAAGAATACGGATTCGTATTTCCTTCGAGCGAAATCTACGACGGACTTTCAGCTGTTTACGACTACGGTCAGAACGGCGTTGAACTGAAAAATAACATCAAACGCTACTGGTGGGATGCAATGACACAACTCAACGAAAACATTGTGGGCATTGATTCGGCCATCTTCATGCACCCGACCATCTGGAAAGCTTCCGGACACGTTGATGCCTTCAACGACCCGTTGATCGACAACCGCGACTCCAAGAAACGCTATCGCGCCGACGTCCTCATCGAAGACGAAATCGCAAAATACGACGATAAAATCAACAAGGAAGTGGCTAAAGCCGCCAAGAAATACGGCGACAGCTTCGACGAAAAGAAGTTCCGCGAAACAAATCCGCGCGTTCTCGAACACGTGGCAAAACGCGACCAGCTTCACGAACGCTATAAAGCTGCGATGAACGACATGAATCTTGAGGAACTCCGCCAAATCATCCTCGACTATGACATCGTTTGTCCTATTTCCGGAACAAAGAACTGGACAGAAGTCCGTCAGTTCAACCTCATGTTCTCCACTGAAATGGGAAGCACGGCCGACGGTTCCATGAAGGTTTACCTCCGACCGGAAACGGCTCAGGGTATCTTCGTCAACTATCTGAACGTACAGAAAACAGGCCGTATGCGCATCCCGTTCGGTATCGCACAAATCGGTAAGGCATTCCGTAACGAAATCGTTGCCCGCCAGTTCATTTTCCGCATGCGCGAATTCGAACAGATGGAAATGCAGTTCTTCGTACGTCCGGGCGACGAGCTGAAATGGTTCACCCAATGGAAAGAAACCCGCTTGAAATGGCACAAGGCTCTCGGCCTCGGCGATGAAAAATACCGCTTCCACGACCACGAAAAGCTGGCTCACTATGCCAATGCTGCAACCGACATCGAATTCCTCATGCCGTTCGGATTCAAGGAAGTGGAAGGTATCCACTCACGTACCAACTTCGACCTCAGCAACCATGAGAAGTATTCGGGCAAGAAAATCCAGTACTTCGATCCGGAACTGAACGAATCCTACACGCCGTACGTTATTGAAACATCCATCGGTGTTGACCGCATGTTCCTTTCTGTCTTCGCCTCATCGTTTGAAGAAGAAAAGCTCGAAAACGGCGAAACCCGCGTTGTGCTCCACCTGCCGGCTCCGTTGGCTCCAATCAAGGCTGCCATCATGCCGCTTGTCCGCAAAGACGGTCTGCCTGACAAGGCCCGCGAAATCATGGACATGCTGAAGTTCGACTACAAGGTTCAGTACGACGAAAAGGACTCTATCGGCAAGCGCTACCGCCGTCAGGATGCCATCGGTACTCCGTTCTGTATCACGGTCGACCATCAGACACTGGAAGACAACACCGTCACTATCCGTCACCGCGATACGATGGAACAGCAACGCGTCGGCATCGACCAGCTTCAGTCCATCATCGACAAGGAAGTCAGCATGAAAGAGTTGCTCAAAAAGCTGCTCTAAGAAAAGCTATAATTATCCTCTCTCTAATTTTTTATGACTATGAAATACTTGAAAACGAAAGTCCTGACATTGTTTGCTACCATCCTGATGATTGGCTCGCTCAGCTCATGCAACTACAACTCGCTTGTTGAAAAGCAGCAGACAGTTGATCAGAAATGGGCGGAAGTGGAAACACAATACCAGCGCCGCGCCGACCTCATCCCCAACCTGGTGAATGTGGTGAAAGGCTACGCCGAACACGAATCAAAGACGCTGGAAAATGTGATTGCGGCACGCGCAAAAGCCACCTCCATCACCCTTACAGCCGACCAGCTGACGGAAGAAAACATGGCAAAGTTCCAAAAGGCACAAGGCGACTTGTCGAATGCGCTCAAATCGCTGTTGGCCGTGTCGGAATCCTATCCGAACCTCAAAGCCAACGAAAATTTCCGCGACCTGCAGGTTCAGCTTGAAGGCACTGAAAACCGAATAGCCACGGCACGCACCCGCTATACGGAGGCCGTGCTCGACTATAATGTGGCCATCAAGAAGTTCCCGACCGTCATCTATGCCGGATGGTTCGGATTCGACGCCAAACCGCAGTTCACAGCTGAAGAAGGAGCGGAAAAGGCACCCACTGTTGAATTTTAAACCCAGGCCAAAGCCTGCTAAATTTACAATACAATAAGAATGAGAAAATTACCGATAATTTTTATTCTCCTGCTGGCTGCTGTCATCCCTTCGTGCAAGCTCGACCCGGTGACCGACGCTTGGGAATACTACAAAGAATGGCGCGAAGGCAACCAGGCATGGCTGAACGAACAGATTGCGAAGACGAACGACGACGGAACACCCTACTACAACAAGGTGACGCCGGAATTCGACCACAACGCGTATGTGCTTATCCGCTACTTGAACGACCGTTCAAAGACAGAAGGCAACCTTACGCCGCTGACCTCTTCGACCGTCGATGTGAAATACATTGGACGTACCTACGACGATGTGGCTTTCGACTCTTCCTACCTGAGCACTACACCTGCCGACAGCATCTACCGTACACGGGTGACCGACCTTATCGAAGGCTGGGCCATTGCCCTGACCAACATGCGCGTAGGTGATTCCTGCGAAGTCATTGTTCCTTACCAATACGCATACGGAAACGTGACTTACGGCTCTATCAAGCCCTATTCCAACTTGATATTCCATATCAAGCTGGTTGACATCCCGGGCTACGAAAAGCCAGCATACTAAACCGAAAAATTTCAGAAAAAAGCGGAGCGGTTGTTTCTTTTTCAGAAACAACCGCTTATTTTTGTAACCGACTACAGGAGTCGAACCAAACATTGACCGTTATGAAAAGACTGACATGGATCATTGCCCTTCTGCTCGTTCTTGCCTCCTGCAAGACGACGGAAGAGAATTACCGCAAATCCTATATTGCGGCTATACAAGGGAAACAGGAGAAACAGGAGAAAACGGATTCCACCTTGACGAAGGAAGAAAAGGAAATCTATAACAAAGTAATCGAGCAACAGAAGCCGAAGCTGACAAACGTGGGCAACGACACGATACGCACGTCGCGCAACTATGCCTGGCAGTTCTACGGTAACGACATTCCGATGAAGAAATACAACGTCGTGGTAGGAGCCATGCGCCAGCAGTTCAACGCCAAGGCCTTCTGCGACCGCCTGCGGCAAAACAACTGCAAGGCGTATGTGATCACCGACCGCGACATGAACTATTTCGTCGTAGCCGAAGGCTTCGACAGCATGGAAGAAGCGGCCGAATATCTGAAAAACATCGACAGGCACATACCGTTCAAGCTTCCGCTGAAAGAGCCCTACATCTACGACACGACCCGGCTCCGCTAAACGAGTTTTCCGCGTTTGGCAAGTTCAATCACTTCCAGGTCCTTGATGTCGCCTGCATCGATTTTCAGGCGAATCAGCGTGCGCACCGCCTGCCAGCCATAAACGCCGGCAGCCCCCGGATTGATGTGCAAAAGGCTGAGTTCACGGTCGTACATCACTTTCAGAATATGGCTGTGACCGCAAACAAAGATTTTCGGACGGCGGGTTTCCAGCTTGAACTTCACCCCCGGAGCATATTTCCCGGGATAGCCGCCAATGTGTGTCATGTAGACCTTCACACCGTCGGTCACCCATTCCTGCTCAAGGCCGAAACGGCGCCGCAAGACCATTCCGTCAATATTGCCGGCAACGGCATGAACGGGAGCCAGCTTCTCCAGACGGTTAATGACCTCCTCCGAACCAATGTCGCCCGCATGCCAGATTTCGTCGCATCCGACAAAATGCTCTGCAAAACGCTCGTCCCAAGTGGCATGAGTGTCAGAAAGAATACCGATAGTTTTCATACAGAAAAAGCGTCACTGTTGCGGCAGTGTCAGCGCCTCGCGCAGAACGACACTGTCCATCAGCAGAATCAGACATCCGATTACAAAATAAAAGATACGTGCATAGAGCCGCGGCATTTTTCCCGTCAGCATACGGGCGTTCGAAGTCTGGAAAAACCAGTCCCAATTGAACACCGAAGCCAATACCGACAGCAGGCCGGTCACGGCAAAAACTCCGCAAATGAACCACGTGGCAAACACCATGACTGCCGCCGATTATTCCCCGGGGAAAGTCAGCGTAAGCGAACGCTGTCCGTTCTCCTCTTCCACGACATCCACACGGACCGTATCTTCCGGAAGGAGCTCTTCCACACGTTCCGGCCATTCAATCAGGCATAAGGCACCTGAATCGAAATAATCCTCCACACCGATATCATAGGCCTCGTCGATGCTTTCCAGACGGTAGCAGTCGAAATGATATATCAGTTCGGCAGTTGTGTCCGAACGATATTCGTTGATGATGGAGAACGAAGGAGAGTTAGTGATGTCGGTCACCCCCAATTCCGCACAAAGCGCATTGATAAACGTAGTTTTACCGGCACCCATTTTGCCATAGAACGCAAAAACCGTATAGTCGCCCATTGCCTTGACAAACTCACGGGTAGCATCGGCAATCGCGTCCAACGAAGTTATCTGAATTTTTTTCATAGTCACTATCTTTGCTTTTTGCAAAGATAATATAAATCTGCATAGTCTGACAATAGCAATCTTTAGATATTTCCTCCAGACGTAAGAATCTTGACAGAACTCCACTATCGGTATTTTAGTTTCCAATATTTGCATACAAATTGCAAATTTGCAAATCTAAAACACGATAAGTCGGAATTTATTTCTATATTTGCAGAAAAATGCATGGCATGATAGCAGAAATCAGGTTCAAGAACATGTTCTCATTCAGAGATGAGGCCTCATTAAGTTTCGAGGCTGACAAAAGCAAGGATATGGAAGCATATCACGTTGTGGAATTAGACAACAACGTGAGGTTGCTGAAAGTGGCTGTTGTTTACGGCGCAAACGCTTCAGGAAAGAGCAACATTATCAAAGTTTGTGACTTCATCAAATCATTTGTCAGCTATACTCCCCTCAACAAGGCTGAGCAAATTCCGGTTATTCCTTTTCTTCTGAACAAAACGACCCCCAAGCAATTGTCGGAATTCTCAATTTCTTTCTATTTGATGAATGGAAAGAAAGCCACACGCCATGTCTATTCCGTAGCTTTAGACAGGTCGCACGTAGCCAAAGAAACACTGATTTACTATCCAAGCCAGCAGCCTGCAACAATCTTTGAAAGGACCACTGAAAACAATGTATCAGCCATCAAATTCGGACAGAAAATCAAACTGTCGCAAGCGGTCAAAGAAGAAATCATACTGAAATGTCTGCATAACATGTCGGTTTTCGCAGCCTACATGCAAGTGAATACCCATATTGTGGAAATAGAAGCAGTCCTCCAGTATCTGACCAACCAGGTCATGCCTGCCGTCGTACCCACATCGTCATTGAACCGCTATGCCGAAGAATCAATTAAGGAAGAATCCGCAAAAGATTATATTTTAAAATATTTGCAGGAAGCTGACTTCAATATTTCCAATATTACGTCGAAAGAGCAGGCGTCGAAAAACGGAACCATCAGCCATACTGTATACCAGCATAAGGTTACCGACGAAAATGGAGACAACGATTATTACGATTTTCCGGAGCTGTTCGAGTCCGACGGAACCGTACGTACATTTGGCTTGGCGGCACAAATACAAAAGATTCTTGAGAAAAATGCGTTTCTTGCTGTCGACGAAATCGAATCTTCTCTCCACCCGAAGCTGATAGAATATATCATTGAACGCTTCCTGACAGAATCAGAGCACGCCCAAATGCTCCTTACAACACATTATGACGGTCTGTTGGGAGAGGAAGATTTGCTTAGAAAAGACAACATCTGGTTTACGGAAAAGAATCCTGACGGTTCAAGTGCGCTATACCCGCTGACCGATTTCAAGGGGCTGAATAGAATCAGTTCCCTTCAAAAAGCCTATAAATTCGGCAAATTCGGTGCAGTCCCCAACCTATAACCATGCCATTATGAGAAAATCACGGAAAAACATCGCCACCCGGCAGGTCATTCATATCGTTGGAGAAGGTTTGACAGAACTCTTCTATTTCAGCCATTTGAAAAAGCTGCTTGGCTACAGATATTCTATTTCACCACGTCTTTTTGAAAACAACAGTATCGAAAAGATTGAAAAGAAAATAAAGGAACTGCTTGATGAAGACGTTTTTGTAATCTGCGTTTTTGATGCCGATGTCAGCCGACGTTCGGAGGCTGAAAACAAGAAAATGACAGCATTAAAAAAGAAATACGCAAACAACAGCAATATTCTTCTATGCGACAGCCTGCAATCAATCGAATACTGGTTCCTGCTGCATTTTGAAGATACATGCCGTTACTTTCAAGATTCAGCGGCAACAGAAAAGGCTTTAAAACAATATCTTCCCGCATACGACAAAACCCGGAAATTTCTTGAAAAGGACAAATGGGTAAAAGAGTTGCTGTCTGATTCAAAAATGGACAAGGCATGTGAGTTGGCTGAAAAATACAAAGGTCGAGATTCGTATAGCGAAATCTATAAAGCAATCCGAAAAGTGAGCGAAAAGGGGATATAGTTTTCTGTTCTACGCATTTCTGTCAGCATTCAATTGTCAAAATTAACTAAAAAATCATCCATTTGTCGCCTGACTGCTCCAAAATCCAAACAGACGACTATCTTTGCAATACGGCAGACGTTTCTGTCCGGAACGACAATCAACAGACAAAAAACTACGGTTATGAAACAGACATTGACAGGCTTGGCACTGCTATTGGTGGCTATATTAACACCGACAACTTCACTCAACGCCGCCGACTTCCTCGACACGGGAATGCCCGAAAAATCCATCGGCATAGGCTTACGTTTCGGAATAAACACATCGAACAGCAGCGGTTCGCTGAAAGGCTACAGCGACAACACTTCCTACAGCTGGCGCACGGGGTTCAACACGGGCATTGTGGTCGACCTCAACGTCCGCGAATTCTTCTCTATCCAGCCCGGATTCTTTTTTGAAAACAGAAGCTACGACTATACAATCGTACGCCACGAATCTGCCTCCCAATCGCTCTACAACGAACTGGGACATACACGCAACTATTCGTTCAACATACCGATTATGGCCTCTTTCCGCTTCAATCTGACCGACAATCTGGAATGGCTGGCGGAAGCCGGACCTTATTTTGCCTTTGGCGTGGGCGGTTTCGACAAGAACCACCAAATCTATCTGCAAGTGGCTAAGGATCCGCAACAGACAAGCAAATACTACGAGAACCAAATCCGACGCGATTTCTACGGAAAGGACATCTGGAACCACAAGAAATTCGATTGGGGCTTCAAACTCGGCACAGGCCTGCGCCTCCACAAGCGCTATCTGTTCTCCATCCACTATTTCGCCGGATGCAAGAATGTATCGGCCAACCCCGACTGGACCATGCGCAACAAAAGCTGGAGTTTCTCGCTCGGCTATGATTTTTAGCCTGTAACATACAGACAGCCAACAGCAAAGCGTCCTTCTGACATTCGTTCAGAGGGACGTTTTGTTATTGAAATGACATATTTTAGTTACGCTTTTGTGACGCGGCGGTTATCATTCTGTTACAAAACAACGGGAACTTTGCACCGGAAAATTAAGAAACAGAAGTAACAGAAAGTATGAGAATCGTAAACTTATTATTATGGATGATATTGCTCAGTGCCTCGTGCTATGCAGCGGAAATCAAGGGTACGGTGATTGATTCCAAAACAAAAGAACCGCTCATCGGAGCAACAGTTCAAGTTGCAGGAACGAATTTAGGCACAGCCACCGACATTGACGGAAATTTCGTTGTCAACGTGGAAGGCAAAAAGGAATTGATTATTAAATATGTTTCCTACCGCGACAAAACGGTCAGCACAAGCGAAGCCACTGAAGGTTGGATTATCGAGCTGGATGCCGACAACAATGTGCTGGGCGAAGTAACCATCACGGCAAAGGCAAAACAGGATACGGAAGCGACCGTAGTTGCCAAGACAAAAAACAGCACGACCGTCCAAAGCGGAGTTTCTTCACAACAGATTGAAAAGACGCAGGACAAGGACGCTTCGGAAGTCATCAAGCGCATTCCGGGCATCAGCATCATCGACGACAAATTTGTCATGGTCCGCGGCCTGTCGCAACGCTACAACAACGTGTGGGTGAACGGAAGCGCCGTTCCAAGTTCGGAAGCCGACTCCCGCGCATTCTCATTCGACATCATCCCCAGCTCACAGCTCGACAACATTATGATCGTAAAATCGCCGGCTCCGGAATATCCGGCCGACTTCAGCGGGGGATTCATTCTCGTGAACACGAAAAACATGCCGACAGAAAACAGCTATTCGGTTTCAATCGGCGGCAACATCAACAGTTCCACTCATTTCAAGAATTTCACAACCACCCAAGGCAGCGCCACGGATTTTCTGGGCTTTGACAACGGATTCAGGAATCATGAAGGAGGCATCAACGGAAAGCTGAATTCCCTGGGTTCGGGTATCAACTTGCTGGGAAATGGATTCAACAATGACTGGCGCATAAAAACGACGATGCCCTATTCCGACTTCTCACTCTCAGCCAACGTGGCACGCACCAAGGAATTTGCTGAAGGCGACAAGTTCGGACTTATCGGAGCAGTGAACTACAGCAACAACTACCGCACGCAAACGGGCATGATCAACAATCTATTCGGTGCCTACGACGTGGCAAACGACAAGAGCAACTATCTGCGCAACAGCATTGACAACCAATACACGAACGATGTACGCGTGGGGGCAATGCTGAACATGACCTACATCACAGCCAACGGAAAGAACCGGATAGAGTTCAAGAACATATTCAACCAATTGGGCAAGGACCGCTATACGGACCGCAGCGGCATCAACGCGCAAAGCGACCGCGAACAAAGCGCTGAATACTTTTACAGCAGCCGCACTACCTACAACGGACAATTCACGGGCGAACACACCATCGACGACGCCAACTATCTGGACTGGAGCGCAGGATATGCCTACGCCAACCGCAACATGCCTGACCGTCGCCGCTACGTGGTGACAGACGCGCTGCAACCCGACCGTCTCGGACTGGTGACCGGCAACGACATTAATCGTGAATACACCTACCTAAACGAAAATATTGTTTCGGCAGCGGCCAACTACAAGCACACCTTCACGTTCGGCGACATCAAGCCGACACTTAAGGTGGGAGGCTACGGCGAATACCGCACGCGCAGCTACCGCACACGAAGCTATATCTACACCTGGGATCCCGCCAACAACACGCTTCCCGAAGATTTCCGCTACATGGACATGACGGAACTGCTCAGCAACGAAGCCTACTTCGGCGAAGACGGACTATCGCTGCTCGAAGAAGTGAAATGGCGCAACAATTACGACGGAAACAACACGCTCCTTGCCGGATATGCGGCAGCCGACATTCCGCTCGGAAAGCTCAACATCCACGCCGGTGTCCGTTTCGAACACAACCGCATGGAACTCATCAGCAACAGCCGTGACTACGAACAGAGCCCGACAAGCACGTTCTACAACTATAACGACCTGTTCCCTTCCATCAACACCACCTACCGTTTCAACGACAAGCATCAGTTGCGTCTGGCCTACGGTCAGTCGGTCAACCGTCCGGAATTCCGCGAAGTGTCGTCGTCGGTCTACTATGATTTCGACCTCGCCAGCAGCGTGCAGGGCAATCCCGACCTGACTTCCTGCTACATCCATAATGCCGACCTCCGCTACGAATACTATCCTTCCAACGGAGAAATGATTACCATCGCGGCTTTCTACAAGCATTTCAAGAACCCGATTGAATGGACCTATACGGTAGCCGGAGGAACGGACCTCATCTACTCCTACAAGAATGCGGATGCCGCTACCAGCTACGGTATCGAACTCGACATCAAGAAGAACCTCGGCTTTATGGGACTGGACGATTTCTCACTGGTTTTCAACGGATCTGTCATCAAGAGCAAAGTCAACTTTTCGGACGACGACCAGGAAGCCGACCGTCCGATGCAGGGACAGTCGCCCTACCTCATCAATACGGGAATTTTCTATCAGAACGACAAAATCCGGTTCAGCGGCAGCCTTCTCTACAACCGCATCGGCAAGCGTCTGGTGGGTGTAGGCCGAAGCATCGGCACTACGCAGGACGACATCGTGACAATCCCCGACTCCTACGAAATGCCGCGCAACGCCATCGACCTCAATCTCTCGCAGAAGGTCGGCAAATACGTGGAAGTGAAAATCAGCATCAAGGACATTTTGGCCGAGCCGGTCTGCTTCAAGCAGTTCGAGACAGTTCGTCTCAACAACGGACAGCGTAAGGATGTGGAAGAAATCACCAGAAAATATCATCCGGGACGCAACTTCAATCTCAGCCTTGCGCTCAACTTCTAAAAGAACAAACAAACTGAATATACTACAATCACTATTAACAAAATCAATTACAAATGAGAACGATTTCATTTAAAAAAGCAGCATTGCTTGCATTGGTTACCATCAGTGCTGTCGGTTTCACAGCATGCGACAACAACGACAACCCGGGGGAAAATGAAAAGGAATACACCCTCGATGGCGGTATCAAGGTCTACTCCGACATCCTTTTCAACAACAACGAACTGGGCAACGGTGACCAGGAAATCATTTTGAAAGGCAATCAGACAATTAAAAAAGGCACTTATTTGATGAAAGGTTGGATTTATGTTGCCGACGGTTCGGTATTGACCATCGAACCGGGAACTGTCATCAAAGGCGACAAGGATACAAAGGCATCGCTCATCATCGAACCGGGTGCAAAAATCATCGCCGAAGGCACGGCAAGCGAACCAATCGTGTTCACTTCCAACCAGCCAGCCGGACAACGCAAGCCGGGCGACTGGGGCGGTCTGATTCTCTGCGGTAGGGCTAGAAACAATCAGAATATACAGCAAATCGAAGGTGGCCCGCGCACAAAGCACGGAGGTAACGACGACAGCGACAACTCCGGCATTCTGAAATATGTCCGCGTGGAATTTGCCGGCTATCCGTTTGAAAAGGACAAGGAAATCAACGGTGTAACGCTGGGTTCTGTCGGCAGCGGTACAACCATCGACTACGTTCAGGTTTCTTACTCCAACGACGACTCTTTTGAATGGTTCGGCGGTACTGTCAACTGCAAGCACCTCGTTGCTTTCAACGGTTGGGACGACGATTTCGATACCGACAACGGTTTCTCCGGCAACGTCCAATATTGCTTGAGCGTTCGCGACTCCCGTCTGGCCGACACATCACAATCCAACGGTTTCGAATCCGACAACTGTGCCGACGGCGCAGAAGTTGACCCGTACACGAGTGCCGTATTCAGCAACGTTACGTTCATAGGCCCGAAAGCTACCGACGCAAACTTTGTCAACGATGTCAACTACATCAACGGCGGCTCCTACTTCCCGAACAACGGTTCTGCTCTCGGACGCTTCCAGGCAGCCATGCAAATCCGTCGCAGCAGCCGCTTGAGCTGTATCAACTCTTTGGCTATCGGTTTCCCGATCGGTCTTATCATCGACGGCGAAAAGGGCAACACTCCGGCCATGGCCAAGGAAGGAAAACTGAAATTGCAGAATGTATGGTTTGCCGACATGGACATTACAGGCTCGGATGCCAACAAGTCATATGTTGACCAACTGGTTACAGGCTACGATGAAAACCAGAAACCGGTCTACGATGCAACTCAACCATCCTATTCTTCTACCTTCTTCCTCTCGCAGGTTGGCAACAAGGTAGCTGCAATGGCTGAACTTGCTCTGACTGGCAAAGCAACAATGACCGGCCTGAACGCCGACTTCATGCCACAAAGCGGCAGCCCGCTGATGAACGCTGCTTCCTTCGATGGTGTCAGCGGAATGGAAACAGTTTCCTACATCGGCGCGTTCGGCACAGACAACTGGCTGGAAGGCTGGGCAAACTTCGACCCGAACAACACGGCATACTAACATAACACCATTAATTTTTTCAAATCAATTGGGCGGGACTCGGTTCCGCCCTTTTTTTGTTCAGCCGGAAGCCTATTCTTTTTCGGCAAAGACTGTCCCGGCGGCCAACAATAAACTACCCGGCTTTGCGTTAATGTTTTATAGAAATGTGCATAATTGTGAACAGACGGATGAAACGACATATATTTCTGCTGCTCTGCATGGTGGCTGTGGTCCTGACGGGCTGCAACAACGCCAAGCTGAGCGTGGCAAACGAACAATATGAACGCGGCGAATACTACGACGCTTCGGTCACCTACAAAAAGGTGTACAACAAGCTGAGGAAGAAGGAGGAACGCCCGTTGCGCGGACAAGTGGCCTACCAGCTCGCCACGTGCTACCGCCTGTTGAACATGTCGACCCGTGCGGGAGCTGCCTATCAGAATGCCCTCCGCTACGAATACCCCGACAGCACGGCCCATTTCTATCTGGCTCAGTCGCTCCACCGTCAGGGCAAATATGCCGCCGCCATCAAGGAATACCAGACATTTCTGGAAATGAACCCCACCGACTCGCTGTCGATGATAGGCATAGAGGGCTGCGAAAAGGCTCTGATTTGGAAGGACAACCCGACGCGCTACGAGGTGAAGAACGCCAAACTGTTCAACTCGCGCCGTGCCGACTTTTCGCCGATGTTTCTCGGAGCGGAATACGACCAGCTTTATTTCACATCGACCACCGAAAAGGCGATGGGCGACAAGAAAAGCGAGATTACGGGCATGAAGAACTGCGACATTTTCTTTTCAAAAAAGAATGAGAAAGGCGAATGGGAACGGCCGGAACCCGTGGAAGGCGACCTAAACACGGAACTGGACGAGGGCATCATTTCGTTCTCGCCCGACGGACAGCTGATGTACCTGACGAAAGCCCGCCGCGAACCGAACGCCAACACGTCGGTGGAGATATTCACATCGTCGCGCTCGGATGCCAAATGGAGCGCCCCGGTGAAATACGAAATCACGGGCGACACGATTTCCACGTTCGGACATCCTGCCGTTTCGCCCGACGGCGAATATCTCTATTTCGTGAGCAACATGCCGGGCGGCTACGGCGGCAAGGACATCTGGCGCATCTCGCTGAAGGAACGCCAGGGCTCGCTCGTCAACCTCGGACCGGACATCAACACTGCCGGCGACGAGGATTTTCCGTATGTACGCAGCGACGGCACGTTCTATTTCTCGTCCGACGGCCATCCGGGCATGGGCGGACTCGACATCTTCAAGGCGGTGCAAAAGGGCGAAAACTCGTGGACAATTGAAAACATGCGCAACCCAATAAACTCCTACGGCGACGACTTCGGCATCACGTTTGCCGACGGCGAAAACGGATTTTTCAGTTCCAATCGCGGCGACGCACGCGGCTACGACCATATCTACAGTTTCGTGATGCACCCCATCACGGTGACCATCGAAGGGACCGTCGTCGACAAGGACGAAGAACCGGTGCGCAATGCCATTATCCGCATCGTGGGCAACGACGGCTCGAACCAGAAGGAAGTGGCACGCGACGACGGCTCCTTCAAGTTCCAGCTCCAGCGCGGCGTGCGCTATGTGATGCTTGCCGGAGCGAAAGGCTATCTGAACCAGAAGCAGGAATTCGTGTCCGACACCACGGCCGAGGATGCCAACTACTGGGTGGACTTCATCCTGCCGGCGATCCACAAGCCGCAAGTGGTGGAAAACATCTTCTACGACTTCGACAAAGCGGACCTCCGTCCGGAATCGCAGGCGGCACTCGACGAACTGGTGACGGTGCTGAACGACAATCCGAACGTGACCATCGAAATGGCCTCGCACACCGACCGCAAAGGTACGGAAGAATACAACATGCGGCTCTCCGAACGCCGCGCACAGTCGGTCATCGACTATCTGGTGGCAAAAGGCATCAGCCGCGACCGCCTGCAGCCCCACGGCTACGGGAAATCTCGCCCGAAAACGGTGACGAAGCGCATAGCACGCCTCTATCCGCAGTTTAAGGAAGGCGACACGCTGACGGAAGAATTCATCGAAAAGCTTTCGCCCGAAGACCAGGAAGCCGCCGACCAGATTAACCGCCGCACGGAATTCCAGGTACTTTCACTCACCTACAACATGAACTAAAAATGGAAACAAACGACGAACGATATATGCGGCTTGCACTGGCGGAAGCCCGGCAGGCGGCGGCACGCGACGAAGTGCCGGTGGGAGCGGTAGTGGTATGCCGCGGAAAAGTGATTGCACGCGCCCACAACCTCACGGAAACGCTCACCGACGTGACTGCCCACGCCGAAATGCAGGCCATCACCTCGGCAGCGGCCTATCTCGGCGGGAAATATCTGACCGACTGCACGCTCTACGTCACCGTAGAGCCCTGCCTCATGTGTGCCGGCGCACTCGCCTGGAGTCAGATAAGCCGCATCGTCTACGGTGCCTCCGACGACAAACGGGGCTATCACACCTACTGCCCCTCACCCTTCCATCCCAAGACGGAAATCACCTCCGGCATCCTCGCCGACGAATGCGCCCAGCTCATGACCGACTTCTTCCGCCAAAAACGCCGAAAATAGGGGAAACGGTCAAAAAAACGAGCGGCACCGGTCATTTTTTCAAATCAAGAATCGCACGGCAACGGGAATAGGCTCCGACGGCGCCGGTTCCGTTCACCATGTTCGTCGGAATCATTACGCCTTCCATAAATTCGTCGCGGTAAGTGGTATCGTTATAGGCACGGTCGTACACCTCTGCTGCCTTCAGATAGTCGTAAAGTCCCTTACTCAACGATTGAAGCTCCACCACGACCCGCTTTTTTTCAAAATCATAGCCAGGCACCGGAACCAAACTCTTCTGAATACGCGTTTCCACCGTCAGTGTGTAGTCTTTCCCGTCGAAATAGCGGTCGCTGAAAATATTCGTGAAATAAGCGGGCAAATTCATCGTACCGCGAAACAGACGTTCGTCGAAGAAAACAACATCTCCCGAGGTGAACCGGTTCTGTACAGCCTCCACACGGCCCGACTGTATTCCTTCACTCGTCACTCTCAGCCGGTAGAAATTCTCTCCGGGAGGATCCTGAATTTTTAGCTTGATGACTGCCAGTGTATCGGAATCGTACATAGAATCCGTAGATGATGATGACATGGAACCGGCCGGAATTTCGTCGAACACCCGTTCCATCGACAGCACTTCCATCCGCGGTTCTTCCGGCACTTGAAATTCACCATACGTACCACGTAAGCGGGGCGATTCCACCGTCACCCTCACATGGTCGTGCGGATTGGCACGACAGTCCGCCACATAGCGGACAGCCTTCGAATCGTACTTGACTGCCGTTTCTTTGCCGTTGACCTCAACACGCACCGTTGCATCGGGAAGTTGCGACCCCATACCAATATCGTAGTGGCTGCCTACATAAAGATAATACAGATGCGTTTGCGATACCAATATCTGCATGGTCGTGTCGGGCGACATAATGCCGAACACGCTGATGTCGGCAGGCAAATCCTCCTGATCGATTGTCAAATCCACCTCACACGAGGAAATTGCCAGCAAAGCAAAAATTGTATAAAATATAAGACTCCTTCTTCGGTTCATCGTCATTAAAATTTAAGTGTGTAAGCAAACGAAGGCATGAACGGGAATATGCATACGCCTTTCAGCGACGGCTGCCCGTTGGAATAGCTCATATACACGTTCGATATGTTCATGCGGTTGTAAAGATTGTAAATCGTCACATTGAATTCGCTCTCGCCCCAGCCGTGGTTGTAGAAATACGACACGCTGAAATCAAGACGGTGGACCGGCGGCAGAATGAAATTATTACGTTCCGTGACATAGGTGCGGAGCACTTCTCCGTAGGAAACCGACGAAGACTCCTTGTCCATGCCCGAATAATCCTGCATGTTGCCGCCATAGGTCGACAAGGAAGCGATTGTTCCACGCCGTCCCGACTGATACGTCCATGAAGAGCCTATCTGCCACTCCGACGGAAAACGGTGACTGACGTACAGATTGAAATTATGCCGACGATCATTCAAGGCATAGAACTCTTCGCCGTTGTTGATCACGTTTCCCGGACGGTCGAACTGGCGCAACGCTTTCGACCACGTATAGGCAATCCATCCTTTGGTGTTTTTCGCCTGCCGGCGCAACATCACTTCCACGCCGTATGAGCGGCCGTCGCCGACAGCCACCTGTTTTTGCCAATTGTCGGCCGATGCCATATAGCCAGCACCGTCGCGATACTCCAGAATGTTTTCCATCGTCTTGTAGTATCCTTCCAACGTAAAAGTCAGCGAATAAGGCAAATCGTAGCTGTAGCCCATAGCCCACTGGTCGGACTTCATCAAGGGAATATCCCGGGTGATTGGCACCCAAAGGTCGGTGGAAAAAAGCATGTTGGTAGTATTGAGCCGGTGCAGGTTCTGCGATGTACGCGAATAGGAAGCCTTCAGCGACATGTCATTGCGCAGCAGCCAGCGGACCGACGCCCGCGGCTCCAACAGCTGATAAATCTTGCCTTCGGTGGCTGCCAGTGTATAGCGCAGCCCCAGGTTTGCTTTCCAATGCGGCGAAATCGTCCAATCGTCCTCAACGTACGCCGAAGCCATTGTCACGTGAAGGATGTCGCCCGCCTGCCCTTTCTTTTCATCAACCGTTTTTTCTCCGTCCGTTATATCCCACACATATTCCGTTGTATAGGTGTCGATTACCGGTTCAAATGTCTGATACGACAATTTACCGCCCCAACGCACTGCATGGTTCTCGCCGCAGAACAGGCGGAAATCCGTAGTAAATGCCCAATCGTTTATCTCCGAACGGTTGTTGACGGTCGACAGTCTGGTATCTGCTGAAATCCGCTTCCAAAACTGCAGTTTATCACCTTCACCGACGGTTATTTCCGTGCCGTCGGGACTTTCAATCAACTTTTCAACCCGGTTTTCAGCACGATGTCCTATATTATAAAAATAACGGCTGAAGCTCAAATTGCTGTTAATCAGGAATCGGCTGTTCGGCTGACGGGTCCAGTACAAGCTCGAAACGATGTTGCCCCAACTGTTGTCCGTGCTGCTGTCGAGTGTCTCGTCGGTGCGGCTGTCGGGCGTCTCGTCGTTCTGATTGCTACCCACTTCAGCATTCGGCGTCTCGTCGGTCTGATCGCCATCCACTATTGTCATCTTTGTTTCAGCATTCGGCGACTCGTCGCACACGTCATGCCCCAAATAAAACACGGCCGACAACTTGTCGCGGTCGGAAAACCGATGCACCAATTTTGCCGAAACATCGTAATAGTTCATGTTGGCATAAGGATTCAACGCATCGGGATGGAGATAAACACCCCTCAACAACGGCACCATAATCAGGTCGAAATAAGAGAAACGTGCACCCACGTTAAACGAGGTGTGCCCCTTCCACAACGGCCCTTCCACCTGAACTCTCGACGACAGCATGCCTAACGACACCAATCCATGATAATTTTGAAAATCGCCCTCTTTTATGCCAATATCAACCACACTCGACAGGCGCGAACCGTAGCGTGCCGGAAAAGCACCTTTATAGAAGGTCACATTGTCGACCATATCACTGTTGATTGCCGAAACAAAACCTTTCAAATGTTCGGCATTGTAGATGGTGGACCCGTCGAGAGTGATAAGATTCTGGTCGATATTGCCGCCTCGCACGTAGATTCCAGCCTGCCCCTCGTTGGCAGTCGTCACCCCGGGAAGTTTTTGCAAACCTTTCAGCACATCCGGCTCGCCGAGAAACGAAGGGATGGACTTTATCTCTTCAGCCGAAAGCGAGACGGCACTCATCTGCGAAGAAGTCGTCCCGACATCGTTACGACTCCCGTAAACAATCACATTGGGAAGCGTATTGTTTTGCTCCAGCTTGATTTCCACAAAGGTGTCCGCTCTTCCTACGGTCAGGGTAGTCGGATGAAAACCGATGTAACGGGCGGTCAATGCCACCGGCAATTCACCTGAAAATGACAGCAGAAAATTTCCTTCCGCATCAGTAATGCAACCCGACTTCGAATCGCCTGCCTCTACCGTAGCTCCGGCAAGAGGCAGACGCGTATCGGCATCAACCACACGCCCTTGCAGAGTGGTCGTTCTCCCCCACAACGGCATGAAGCAAAGCAAGACAAGAATTAACACTGAAACATGTCGCATTTTCCCGAATTTTTAAATACCCACAAGAACCTCATGCGAAACAGTTTGTACCATCATAACTGCATGCGTCACCCCAATAAAAGCACTTCCAACGGACAAAGGAAAATTTCTACTCATAGATTCATAATTTAAGGTTAGTACTCAAGTTTATACCACAAATATAGCAAAAGGCGAACGCAGAAAACCAAACTTGTTTGAGTTTTATGCCAAGCCGCATCCTATATTCTACAAATATATAAAATAATTATATAATTTCAAATTTATTATCTTTTTTTTACAAATCAATTTGCCGCTTGAATAAAAAACATATATAAACGAAAAAAAGCAACCGGATTCGGTTGCTTTCTTGAGCCTCTTGTCGGATTCGAACCAACGACCCCGAGATTACAAATCACGTGCTCTGGCCAACTGAGCTAAAGAGGCAGGTGGGCAAGCGATCTATATCGCGCCGCTACGACCTACTACCCTTGCTTCGGTCAAGACCTGGGGGAATTCATAGGGAGCTGGCCGTATAGGACTTACCCGGCTGCAAAGGTACATACTTTTTTTAATCTGACAATAGGTTTCGGAAAAAAATTGTATTTTTGTAGTCTGGAAACATTGGAAAGCTATGATAAATGAACTGAAACAACGTGTGCTTTGCGACGGAAAAATATCGCTGGATGAAGCGGTTGCTCTGGCGGAATCTACCGACCTCGACGCCCTCTGCGAAGCCGCCGACGAGATACGCAAAAAGCTTTGCGGCAACAAAATCGACACCTGCTCCATCATCAACGCCCGCTCGGGGCTGTGCGGTGAGGACTGCAAATGGTGCTCGCAATCGAAACATTTCGCTACGGGCGTTGTACAGTACGAAATAGTGGACACCCAACGGATGCTCGACCTGGCGAAGGCCTACGACCAATACGGCGTGAAGCGTTTCTCGCTCGTGACCAGCGGCCGCCGGGTGAGTCTGAAGGATGCCGACAAGTTCTGCGACGACTACCGCCAACTGCGGGAATCGACGGGCCTGCGGCTGTGTGCCTCGATGGGACTGGTCGACAAGGAAACGCTCCAAAAGCTGAAGGATGCCGGTGTGGAACGCTACCACTGCAACATGGAAACTTCGGCAGCCTATTTCAAGACACTCTGCTCCACCCACACGCCCGACGACAAGCGCCGCACCATCGAAGCGGCCAAGGAAGTGGGCATGACCGTGTGCAGCGGCGGCATTATCGGCATGGGCGAAACGATGCGCCAACGCCTTGAAATGGCTTTCGAACTGCGGGAAATGGGCGTTGACTCCGTGCCCATCAACGTGCTGAACCCGATTCCGGGCACACCGCTCGAACACACGCCGCTCATCAGCGACGAGGAGATTGTGCGCACGGTGGCCGTCTACCGCTTCATTCTGCCCGACAAAGTGCTCCGCTTTGCCGGAGGACGTGCCCGCCTGCCCCGCGCAACAGTGGAACGCATCCTGCACGGAGGCATGAACGGTGCCATGATCGGCGACCTGCTGACAACGGCGGGCAACGACGAAGCCGACGACTTCCGTCTGTTCCGCGAATGTGGTTTTGATGTAGAACGCAACTGATTTTATTCCGACTGACGTATGACTCCCGGACAAGTATATCGAGAAGGCGCCAACAAAGGCGTAATCGTAGGCATCTACCTTTCCGTCCTGTTTTTCTGCGCCGTGCTGAGCGACTATGTGCCGCTCCTCTCCATTGTCGCCCTTCTGCTGTTTGTGGGCATCCCGTTCTTCGTCTACGGAATAATGAACTATATCTATAAAAAATACCAGCGCGTGGCCGACTTTTCCTCCCTCTGGATGCTCGGAATAGCACTTTTTCTCGGAGGTGCGCTCATCTGTTCGCTCGTCACCTACGTCACGCTGGAGTACGCCATGCCCGACTATATCCATCGGCAGGCCGAAAAAGCGCTGGAACTTTACCAACAGACCCCACAGCTAAACAGCACAGGGCTAACCACATACATTGAATCAGCCATAAAAAACGACCTGCTGCCCACATCGATTGAATTTGCCGTCGAAATGCTGTGGCTCACTTCGTTTTTCGGCTCCATGCTCTCGCTGTTTCTTGCCATCATCCTGCGGCTGACCGGGAATAAACAAAAATGACCCTCCATACGTTCTTCTATAAAATTCCATGATTATGAAGAAACTATTGCAAATCATTACGACAGCGTTCGTTCTTATATTCTGTGTGACCGGCGTGGCACAAGCCAGCAACGACCAGAACGAACAGGAACAAATTGAGAAAGAAGCGAAGAAAGCGGCCGAAGAAAAACGCGACTCCCTGACATTCCTGCTTGTGCAGAGGGCTGTGGAAAGCCGCCAGTTTGCCATACTTGCCGACCGTGTACGCGACCAGTACGGACGCACGGTCAATGTCAACTCCAGCACCAACTTTGTACTCCTGCAAGGCGACGACGCCACCATTCAGCTGGCGTTCGAAAACGGTCGTCTCGGATTCAACGGACTCGGAGGCATCACGCTGGAAGGGAAAGCGTCGAACGTGAAAGTGGACTACGACAAGAAAGGCAACCTGCGCTTCAGCATGATGGTGATGGGTGCGGCCATTTCCGCCAACGTAACTTTCTCCATACCCAAAGGAAGCAACAACTGCGACGCCACAGTCAGCGCCAACATGAATTCAACGCGCATCACCTTCTCGGGAAAGTTAAGCCCTTACAAAATGGATCAGTAGTCGAAACGACTGCCACATAACGGAAAATGCCCGGAGGAAAAGATTTTTTTCTTTCGGGCATTCTCTTTCATATCGGAATTTTGCGCTATCTTTACGCACGCAAACACTACACGACAAGACATACAGATGAATATAGGCGGTATAATTGAATGGGCGATGGCCAATCTAAGCTATTGGGTGGTTTTCCTGCTGATGGTAATGGAAAATTCCGTCGTGCCGCTTCCCGCCGAACTCATCGTCACTCCCGCCGCCTACAAGGCTGCCAACGGCGAAATGAATGTCGTGCTGCTGATAGCCCTCTCCACCCTCGGCTCAACAATCGGTGCCATCATTAACTACTACCTGTCGCTGAAACTCGGACGGCCGGTCATCTACCGCTTTGCCAACAGCCGCTGGGGACACATGCTCTTTCTCAACCAGAAGAAAATGGAATACGCCGAACACCTGTTCCGCAAAAACGGCAACCTTTCCACCTTCATCGGCCGCCTGCTCCCTGCCGGACGACAGTTCATCTCCATTCCTGCCGGACTGGCGCGCATGAACATCTGGGCCTTCATCTTCTACACCACTGTCGGCTCCGCCATCTGGAACTCGTTTCTCGTCGGAATGGGCTACTATCTCGCCTACCTTCTGCCGCAGGACGAAATCGCCCCGAAAATCGAGGAATACGGCATGCAGCTCAACATCGCCTTCTTTGCCATCATCGGCGCAGCCATCGTCTACGGCATCGTGCGCCGCTACATCCGGCGAAGAAAGCAGAAAACGGGGAAATAATGCCCCAGAGCTCCGCATTTAAACAAAGTTAATAAATATTAACTACCAAACTTATCTATCCCATATATTTGTTATTACATTTGTAACATAGACTAAAAATCGAAATTAATCAGAAAATCATTAATCACACAAAACAATGGACAATTTCAATCAATTCGGATTCACACAGTCAAGCCCTGCTCTCGACAACACGTTGACGAAAGTAATGCGCCGTGTCTATCTGAAAATGTTCCTGGCGTTGCTCGTAACTTCAGCAACAGCCTTCTTCGTTGTAGGACAACAATCATTCCTGATGTATATGCTCACCCATTCATGGGTATACTGGGGACTGCTCATCGCTCAAATCGTCATGGTCATTTCCCTTTCCGGAGCCATCCACAAAATCAGTTCCGGCGTAGCTTCACTGCTGTTCTATCTGTATTCCGTACTGACAGGCGTAGTGTTCTCCGTCATTCTGCTTGCATACACAGGTTCGTCGGTTGCACAGACATTCCTCATCACGGCAGGCGTGTTCGGAGCAATGACCATCTACGGCTATTTCACTAAAAACAGCCTTGCACGTTTCGGCTCGTTCCTCTACATGGCACTGATTGGTCTGCTCATCTGCATTGTCATCAACATGTTCCTGGCAAACAGCACGATGGACTGGATTATCAGCTTCGTGGGCGTAGGCATCTTTATCGGCCTTACAGCCTGGGACACGCAGAAAATCAAACAGATGATTCTGATGGACGGCGGCGCCAATGCCGGCAAAATCGCCACTCTCGGCGCATTGAGCCTCTATCTTGACTTCATCAACCTGTTCCTCTACCTGCTTCGCTTCTTCGGAGCAAGCCGCGACTAACAGAGCTCACTAAAACAACGAATACCCGAGGGAGACCCAAAGCCAACGCGCTTCTGAGTCTCCCTCAGGATTTTTTTGCCGTACAGAGAACAAAGATGCGCAGTTTTGCGAAGTTTTCCGTAATTTTGTAGAGATGACCGGGATTGAGCGCGTGTTGGGCGAGGAAATTCTACGGCAGCTCCCCTACGACCCCAACGCGCAACAGATGGAGCTGATTGCAGCGTTCTGCAAGTTTGTGATGGACCCCGACCCTCGTTCGGTATTCCTGCTGAACGGCTATGCGGGAACGGGAAAAACCTCGCTGATGAGTGCGCTGGTGAAAGCGTTGCTGACAATGGAACGCAAGTCGGTGCTGCTCGCGCCCACGGGCCGAGCGGCAAAGGTGTTCGCTTCCTATTCCGGCCACAGTGCGTTCACCATCCACCGAAAAATTTATCAGAGCCGGCGCTACAATCCCGAAGCGTCCAACTTTTCACTGGCCCACAACAATCATAAGGACACGTTTTTCATCGTCGACGAAGCCTCGATGATTTCCAACACGCCTGGCGAAAATGCCGTTTTCGGAAGCGGCTGTCTACTCGACGACCTGATTCTCTACGTCTACAACGGCATGGGCTGCCGGCTGATTCTGCTCGGCGATGTGGCACAGCTTCCGCCGGTGGGCTATGCGGAAAGTCCGGCGCTGTCGGCCGCCGTGCTGCAAGGCTACGGACTGAAAGTCTACACCTATACGCTGACTGAAGTGGCCCGCCAGCAAAAATCGTCGGGCATTCTCCACAATGCCACCGAAATACGAAAGATTCTTTCCTCCGGAGTGCTTGCGCCGCCCACCATCCACGTGAGCGGATTCGACGACATGGAAGTGGTTTCGGGCGAGTTTCTGGCGGAAAAAGTGGCTGACTGCTATGCGGCCGACGGCCAGGAAGAAACCATCATCATCACCCGCTCCAACAAGCGCGCCACGCTGTTCAACCAGGGCGTACGCGGACG